>NZ_JAIZ01000749.1 GCF_000710465.2 Kitasatospora sp. MBT63
AGCGCCGCGCCGAGGCCGGCGAGGAGGGCCTGGACTGGACCGGGGCACTGACCGCCGACCGGAAGGCGGCGTACGACGCGATCGACCCGGGGTGGTGCCCGGCCTGGTCGGTGGAGTGGCAGCGGTGCTTCGCCCTGGCCTGGCGGCACGTGAAGGCCGGCGGGACGCTGGCCGGTGCGGAGCCGGGCAGCGTCGTCGTCCAGGGTGAGGACCTCGCCGGGTGGGCACGGGCGCAGCAGGTCGGCTGGGACAAGCTGGGACCGGCCCAGCAGTGGGTGTGCGAGC
>NZ_JAIZ01000750.1 GCF_000710465.2 Kitasatospora sp. MBT63
ACCCACCGGAAGGCCACCCCCACATGCGCCGTACCCTCGCAGCCGCCGCCGTCGTCGCGCTGCTCCTGCCCCTGACCGCCTGCGCCGACGACGCCGCCAACTCGCACACCGGAGCCGCCCCCGCGGGCCCGTCCGTCGCGGGACCCAAGGTCAAGATCATGGTCGGCGGCCTGGACAAGGTCATCTACCTGCCCGCGATGCTCACCCAGCGGCTCGGCTTCTTCGCCGAGGCCGGGGTCAACGTCGAGCTGATGAGCGAACCGGCCGGCGTCAACGCCACCACCGCGCTGCTCGCCGGGGACGTCCAGGGCGCGGTCGGCTTCTACGACCACACCATCGACCTCCAGGCCAAGGGCAAGCACGTCGAGTCGGTGGTGCAGTTCGCCCAGGCCCCCGGCGAGGTCGAGGTGGTGTCCGCGAAGCAGGCCGGCGCGATCCGCACCGGCGCCGACTTCAAGGGCAAGAAGCTCGGCGTCACCAGCATCGGCTCCTCCACCGACTTCCTCACCAAGTACCTGGCCGTCAAGAACGGCGTGAACGTCAGCGAGTTCAGCCCGATCGCGGTCGGCGCCGGGCAGACCTTCATCGCAGCCATGCAGCAGGGCAGCATCGACGCCGGGATGACCACCGACCCCACGGTCGCCGCCCTGCTGTCCCAGCAGATCGGCACCGTGCTCTACGACATGCGCACCCCGGAGGGATCGCGCGCCGCACTCGGCGGCCTCTACCCGTCCTCGTCGCTCTACATGAACAGCGACTGGGTCGAGAAGAACAAGGACACCACCCAGAAGCTGGCCAACGCCTTCGTCAAGACCCTCAAGTG
>NZ_JAIZ01000751.1:0-2189 GCF_000710465.2 Kitasatospora sp. MBT63
GCTGCTGCGCGGGGAAGTTCGTCGTGGACCAGCCGGCCCGCCAGCGCGCCGCCGTACACCACGACACCGACGCCCACCAGCCACGATTGGACGACCAGGACGGTCCCGATCGGCCCGTAGGCGAGGGCGTCGGTGCCGATCAGCGGCGAGAAGACGAGCCGCGAGAACACCCGCAGGCCGAGCAGCCCGGCCGTCGTGATCACGGCTCCGGGCAGCAGGGCGCTCCATCGGACCCGGCCGCCGAGCAGCATCCACTGCGACCACCAGAGGAACAGGACGGCGAGCAGCACCGAGACGAGACCGCCGAACGGGGTCCGCCGCCACACGGCGGTGGTGGCGAAGAGCAGGAGCACGCCGATCAGCGCGGCCAGCCACACGGCATGGCGCCACCTCGCCCACCAGCGGGCCGGCGGCAGCCCCCAGATCTTCTCGTAGGTGGTCTGGACCGCCGCACCGAACGACAGCCCGAACGCGGCGAGGGCGGCCAGGCTGAACGCCGTCGTCGTCCGCAGGGTCTCGTCGGGCAGCGCGATCAACTGCTCGATGTTCCTGACCGAAGGCCCGGAGACACCGATCCCGTCGCCGAGCCACTGGGCGAACCCGTGGCCGTTCGCCGGATCGGCCGCCGAGATGACGATCAGCAGTGGGACCAGCGTGAGGAACCCGAGCGCCGCGAAGCCCAGTGCCCGCTGCGACAGTTCGACCGCGCTGCCCCTGCTCCACGCCCGCCCGGCCGCCGAGCGGGCGGCCATCCGCAACCGCCCGATCGGGGACGGCCGGCTCGCGGGGGACGGCGGTTCCCGCGGTGTCCGTGCCGGCGGCGTCGCGGGCGCCGGGCGGTGCTCCGGCGACCGGCCGGAGCCCTGCGGGGTGGGAGCGCGCGCCATGACGGGACCTGATGGTCCGACGGCCTGCCGACGATGCCGGGGCGTCAGTGGCCCGAGGTCGGGCCGTCGGGTTCCTGGGGGTCGACGCCGGTGTGGGCCTTGGCGGTGCGTCCGCCGCTGGGGCGGCCGGACGGGCCCTGCTCTCCCAGGTCGTAGGTGTGCTTGCCGGGCCCCTGGTCCTCGCCGCGGCGGCCCTTGCTCTCCACGGTGTTGCCCGGGACGTCCTGCTCCTCCTCGGCGGCCTTCTCACGACCGGGTCCCGGCTTGGGAGCGTAGGTCTCGGGGTGGAAGGAGCGGTGGGCACTGTCGTTGGGCTCTTGGTGCTCGGCGTCGATGTCGGGGGACCAACCGTGCTGGTCCTCGCCGTCGAACCGGCTCGCCCGGCCTTCTTCCATCGTGGGGTGGGTGTTCCTCGCAGTCATGATCATCACCTGCTGGGTCGGGTCGGCCGCTGGACGCGGCCGGTGTTCACGGGTCCGCCGGGAGGGCGGCACCCTCGGTGTGGCGCAGGGCCTTGGCGGGCCGGCGGTCAGGGGGATCCGAAGTAGGAGGTCGGACCCAGGCGGTAGTCGGCGTCGCCCCGGTGGAGGGCGGGGTCGTAGATGGGCGTGCCCTTGACCTGCTCCTTGGTGCGGTTGAGGTGGATCGTCCTGTTGGTGTGGTCGACCCGGGTGACGGTGCCGGCCGGCAGCATCACGTGCCTGCCGAGCAGCCACGGCCTGCAGTTGACGACGAAGTGGGCGGAGCCGACGTCGTCGGTGGCCTCGTCGACCTTGCCGATGTGGCCGTCACTGGCCTCGACCTTGAAGCCGACCAGGCCGGTTCCGGGTGCGTCCTGCGATGCGGGGGCGTGGCCCCGGACATCGGTCATGACGTGCTCCTTCTCCACTCGGGGTGCGCACCCGACGGCGGGTGCGGCCGGGTGGTCAGTGTTTGAGGGCGTCCTTGGCCTTCGCGCCGGCCTGCTTGGCGTCGCCCTTCATCTGCTCGCTGCGGCCCTCCGCCTCGAGGCTGCGGTTGCCGGTCGCCCGGCCGACGGTCTTCTTCGCGCCGCCCTTGACCTCTTCGGCCTTGTGAGCGATCTTCTTGCCCATAGTCATGGCTGATGTCCTTTCCTGAGTGATCGCGAGTGGTCGTGAGGGGTGGCCCGTGGCGGGCCTAGCCGGTCCCGAACAGGTGCGGCCTGCGGTGCCCGCGCTCGGGCTCGGCTTCCGGCTCGTCGTCCCGGTGCGGGTCTTGGACGCGTTCCTGCGGCATCGGGGCGACCCGGGTGCCGGCGGTCTGCTCGTGCGTGCCGCTGCG
>NZ_JAIZ01000751.1:2199-16143 GCF_000710465.2 Kitasatospora sp. MBT63
TCCACCGCAACCGCCCGATCGGGGACGGTCGGCTCGCGGGGGACGGCGGTTCCCGCGGTGTTCGTGCCAGCGTCGGAGCGTGCGACAGGCGGCGCTTCGGCGGACGGCCGGAGCCCTGAGGGGTGGGAGTGTGCGCCATGACAGGGTCCGGTGGTCAGACGACCATTCGGGGTGGTAGCCCCGAACGGTCATGACGTGCTCATTCTCCACTCGGGGTGCGCACCCGACGGCGGGTGCGGCGGGGTGGTCAGTGTTTGAGGGCGTCCTTGGCCTTCGCGCCGGCCTGCTTGGCGTCGCCCTTCATCTGCTCGCTGCGGCCCTCCGCCTCGAGGCTGCGGTTGCCGGTCGCCCGGCCGACGGTCTTCTTCGCGCCGCCCTTGACCTCTTCGGCCTTGTGAGCGATCTTCTTGCCCATAGTCATGGCTGATGTCCTTTCCTGAGTGATCGCGAGTGGTCGTGAGGGGTGGCCCGTGGCGGGCCTAGCCGGTCCCGAACAGGTGCGGCCTGCGGTGCCCGCGCTCGGGCTCGGCTTCCGGCTCGTCGACGGCGTGCGGGTCCTCGCCGCGCTCCTGCGGCATCGGGACGACCCGGGTGCCGGCGGTCTGCTCGTGCGTGCCGCTGCGGCTACCCACCAGGTCGTCGCGCTGCCGCGTCAGGGTGTCCCGCTGGCCGGCGAGATCATCACGCTGCCGGGTCAGGGTGTCGCGCTCGTCGGCGAGGCCGTCGCGGTCCCGGCCGGCCGATGCGGCCTCGGCCCGGGCCGTGTCACGCTGCTCGACCAGGTCGTCGCGGTCCGCGGCCACGGCCTTGCGCTCGCGGCGGGAGTCGCGCAGCCCCTGCCGGGCGTCGGCGCCGCGGCGGGAGGTACGGCGCGCGCCGGCCAGCAGGAGTGAGAGCCCCAGCATGGCCACTGCCCCGACGATGATGCCGAAGAGGAACAGGGTGCCCGTGGAGCCGTTCATGTGGTGTCCGAACACCGTGAACGGGTTGGTGAGCTCGTGCGCGGCACCGGTGTTGCTGAAAATTCCCGCCACCGCGACGACGGCCGCGGCGATCAGGATGAGAAGTCCGAGAAGAATGAGCATGACGTGCTCCAAAGGGGGATCTACGTCGTATGCCTACAGTGAACTCCTGAAGTAGACTGATATCTACAGCGTAGGTCTACGAACTTTACGTCACCGGCACTCACCCCCCGTGAGAGAAGGCGCGAGCATGACCTCCATCCCACCCGATCCGGCCCTCGAGGAGTGCGAACCGCCCACGGGCGGCAAGCTCAGCCGGGAACGGATGCTGGCCTGCGCACTGGAGATCATCGACCGCGAAGGCATAGAGAAACTCTCCATGCGCCGCCTCGCCCGCGCCCTCGGCCACGACCCGATGAGCCTCTACCGGTACGCCCCCAACAAGGCGGCCCTGCTCGACGGCGTCGCCGAGACCGTCCTCGCCGAACTCACCGTGGACCCCACCGACCCCGACTGGGCCGCCCAACTACGAGCCGTCGCCCGCCAGTACCGCCGCATCGCCCTGACCCACCCCAACGTCGTACCGCTCCTGGTCACCCGCCCCCTCGCCACCCCGCTCGCCCTCCGCCCCCTGGGCACCCTCCGCCCCCTCGAAGCCACCCTCGCCTTACTCACCCGGGCCGGCTTCAACGGCGCGGACGCCCTGCACATCTACCGCGCCCTGTTCGGACTGCTGCACGGCCACCTCCTCAACGAACTCCAGGAACTCGTCGACAACCCCCAGGAGAACGACGACCTACTGCGCCTGGGCCTGCACCGGCTCCCGATCGGCGAATTCCCCCTGCTACGCGGCCTTGCCTCCACCCTGGCCGCCTACGACGGCGCCGCCGAACTCGAGAGCGGCCTCGACATCCTCCTCACCGGCCTGACCACCACACTCACCCCGATTCCCTCAAAGTCCCGCACTCGGAAAGGACGCAATGTCACCTCCGCAGCAGCGGAGAACACACCACCGGGGGGCCTGAAACAGAGGTCATCATGATCGTCCTCGGAGTCATCCTGCTCATCATCGGATTCGTCACCAGCATTTCCTTCCTGTGGACGATCGGCATCGTCCTGGCCCTCATCGGCGTCGCGCTGTGGACCATGGGCGCGGTCGGCCACGAGGTCGGCGGACGGCGCCACTACTTCTAAACCCGGCCCCCACCGCCACGCACCACCACCCCCCAACCGGACACCGCGGGCCGGGCCCCAGGGCCCGGCCCATTCCGGCCCGTTCCGGCCCACCCGGAGAGAAGGACCTGACATGACCACCCACGAAGGCACCGCACAGCCCGACCAGGAGACACACGACCGGTCCGCCGAGGAACGCAACGTCGTGGCCCCCACTCCCGCAGACGTCCGCGCCAAGGCTGAGGACCAGAAGGAGGCCGAGGCACCCGAGACGAGCGCCCGGCCCCAGTAACAGCCCCGCCCCCGCGCGGCAGCCGGGTCACCACGACAACCAGGCCTGGCCCCGCGGCGACCATCCCCCGAGAGCGGCCCGGACGGCCGGTCGGCGCCTCACCGTCTCCGGTGAGCCGCACTGATCTGTCGCCGCACCACGAGAACGCCGGCCCGCGCTCGATGGCAGGATCGGTCAGCGGCGGGTCCGCGTTCGAGGGCCGTCGTGGTCGGTCCGGGTGGATGCGTCAGGTGATGAGGCGGCGCAGGTGGGCCTGGGCGCGTTCGACGAGCTTCCTGGCGGTGTGGTCGGAGACCCCGAGGTGGCGGCCGATCTGGCGCAATGACCGTTCCGGTCGGTCGTCCAGGCCGTGGCGCAGGATCAGCGCCTCGGCCTCGCGCGGTTCGATGCGGGCCAGGCCGGTACGGACTGCTCTGGTGAAGTCCTGCGCGACAGCGGCATGTTCGGGATCGGTCAGAACATAGCCGGGCGCTGGTAGTTCTTCGTACTCCTCGGGGCCGGTGACACCAAGTTGCCGGTGGAGCGCGGCGACGGTCGTCGGTGAGATGCCCAGCGCGGCCGCCGCCAGGTTCAGGCTGTCGGCGTTCTCGTCCAGGGCGCGGCGCAGAGCGACGGTGCGTCCGACGAGGTCGGCGGGCACGACGGCGGGGAACTCCTGTTGGGAGATGGCGCGCTGGATCTCCTTGCGCACCCAGGTGTGCGCGTATGCGCCGAAGGGCACAGCGCGCTGGGGTTCGAAGCGGCTGGCGGCGATCAGCAGCCCGAGGATGCCGGCCTGGCGTAGGTCCGCCCGGTCGATGTGCCAGGTGCGGTAGCGGGACACCTCGCGCTCGGCAGCGCCTCCCAGCCCGCAGGCACGTGCAGGACCGACCGCACTTTTCCTCACTGCCCCCACCCGGACGGCGGTTCCGGTGCCGCTTCCTGCGTGGGTGGTGGCGGTGCGCGGGGTCCCCCGGCGCCGCCGAGATGCCTCTGCCTTTGGCCCCGTCGGCGACCGAGCCCGGGCCGCTCCTCAGGCTGATCCCGGTGCGGCGTGCGGTCCGGCAGAGCGACCCACCTCGGCGACGCTATTGCTCATTGGAATCAGTTGCATGCTATGAGCAATAGATTCTGGTGAGCACTGTCGTCACACCGCCCACCTGCGAGGGAGGAGTCCCATGGAGAGCGGGTTGAGGCCTGCCATCGGTTCCGTCCAACACCCCGTGGAGCCGGAGCGCGGGCGTCTCCTCCGCGACGAGGAGGCCGATCTGGTGCTGTGTCACGTCTGCGGGCGGGCGTTCCGCTCACTGGGTTCCCACGTCAGGGCGCACGGCCTGACGGCGGCCCAGTACCGTGAGGAGTTCGGCCTGCTGCGCACCCGCGCACTCAGCGCCCGCGCGCTGAGCCAGGCCCGGTCGGCCGCACAGCGCACCGCGTACGCGTCGTCGCCGCGCATGAGGGCGGACTTCAGTACCGGCCAGACCATGGCCCGGCAGGGCCGGCTGGCCGCGGAAGCAAGGCAGTCCCTGGCCCGGCACGGCGCATCGGACGAGCTGGTGCACGAGCGGCGCGCGCGCCTCGACGACGGACGCCGCACCCAGGCGGCGGCCGCGGCCGCACGGCTACAGGCGCGGGTCGCCACGCTGGGGTACGGCGACGTCGGAACGGCGGTGCGGGCGCTGTACCTGGACGGCGAACAGAGCCTGGAGGCCACGGCCCGCCGGCTCGGCATCGGGAGCGAGCAGATGCGGCGGTTGCTGGGCACGGTCGGCATCCGGGCTCGCGCGACGGGCGAGAACTCGGCCACCGGCCGCAGGGCCAGGGTGGCACTCAACGACCTGGCCGCTGCGGAGCGCGTCGGCGCCCGCGACATCACGGCCTGGTTGAAGGAGCGTCAGGCCGACGGAGCCACACTGGCGGAGCTGGCGGCGAGTACGGGCCGCAGCATTCCATGGGTGACGGCAGGGCTGCGCAGGTGAACCCGCGCCTCCCGCAGCACAACCGGTCACCACTGCAGTCGCACACCCGGGCCGGGCACGTGCATGTCGGCGGCACCCACCCGGACATAGCAGTGCAAATAACATCACTATTAATAAAAGCGTCAAGTCACCCATCCGTCGGCCCCATTGCCTTCGAACCAAGGGCATGACCATCCAACGCGGTACGCAGGGAGCACGGTCCGCTCCGCCGGCACGGCCCACCGGGCCGCCCGCCACGGTCACCGCCGCCTCCCACCCGCTGTGCCCCGGCTCCCGCCTCCCGGCGGGGAAAGGGACGCAGCCGCGTGTGCCGCACCCTTGCGAAAGGCGATGACTTCCATGAACGCGAAGCGTTCGCTCTCCCTGGCCGCAGCCGCAGCGCTGCTGGCCGGCGGCGCGGCGATCACCACGGCCGGCGCGGCCTCGGCGACCACCCCGCAGGACAGCAGGTCCGTGTCCTCCTACAACAGCCAGTACGAGACCCACCAGCACAACGGCCACTACACCTGGCACACCGGGTACTGGGAGAACAAGTGGGTACCGGGCCACTGGGAGAACAGCCACCACGCCGGCTACTGGGAGAACCAGTGGCACGCGGGCTGGACCGACAGCAAGGGCCACCACCACCCCGGCTACTGGCACAAGACCTGGCACAAGGCGTACGACAGCCACCGCTGGGTGGCCGGCCACTGGATGAAGACCTGGCACAAGGGCTACTGGGAAGTCCGCTGAACCTCCCGATGACCCGCGTGGCCACGCACGACCCGGGGCTCCCGTAACCACCGGGGAGCGGGAGCCCCGAACCACACCGACAGCCCCGAAACGGTTTCCGGGACACCCTCGCCCTGCCCCGTGAGCACCAGCACGGAAAGCAGCGAGCATCATGACCACCACCGCGTCCACCACCACCCCAGTCACCGCACGCGCCCCCGTCCAGCAGCGCACACCGCCGAGTTCGCGCAGCGCCCGGAAGGCTTGCGGGCAGTACTGGGAGGCCGCATTCAGCGCCTCCCCCGAGAGTGTCGCCGACATCCGCGGCGCCGCCCGTGCCTTCTTCGAACAGGTCCGGCCCGGTCACCCCCGCGAGGAGGAGGACCTGCTGCTGGTCGTCAGCGAACTCGTCACCAACGCGGTGCGCCACACCCACGGGCCCGGCACCATCACCGTCACCGCCCTCGACGAGGAACTCGACATCGCCGTCTCCGACACCAGCCGCACCCCGCCGCTGCCCCGGCTGCCCGATCCCCAGGCCGGGACCGGCGGCCTGGGCCTGCACCTCGTCGCCGCACTCTGCGGCATCCTCCAGGTCACCCTCGACCCCGGCTCCGGGAAGACCGTCCACGCCCACCTTCCGTGCCGACGACGCCACATCAACGCCACCGGCCATCGGCCGGCGCCGGAGCCGGCCGCCTTCGACCCCCGTGCCCGCGCCTGGTAGGCCCATCAACCCGGAACCAGCCCTCTTCCGCTTCGGCATCCCCTTTGGGAGGCCCGCCGTGCGTAACCGTCTCTCCGTCCACCGCCCGCCCGTGGCGGAACCGCCCTGCCCCACCGGAGCGAAGCCGTGAACGGCACCGCCCGCTTCGCGGGCGAGCAGCACCGCGGGCCGGACCTCGTGGAGCTGCTCGCCCTCAGCGCCTTCGGTGACCACGATGCCTTCCGCCGGCTGTACCTGACCGTGGCGGGGCCGGTGTTCGGCCTCGTGCGCAGGGTGTTGCGCGACCACGCGCAGTCGGAGGAGGTGACCCAGGAGGTGATGCTGGAGGTCTGGCGGACCGCCGCCCGCTACCGGCCGGAACGCGGCGAGGTGATGACGTGGATCCTGACACTCGCCCACCGCCGCGCGGTGGACCGGGTCCGCAGCGCCCAAGCCGCCACCGACCGTGACCGCCGGGCCGCCGCCCAGGCACAAGCGACCGCCTACGACGACGTCGCCGAGCAGGTCGAGCACCGCCTCGAACAGGAACAGGTACGCCGCTGCCTGGCATCACTGACCGAGCTCCAGCGGGAGTCGGTCACGCTCGCCTACTACCGGGGCCACACCTACCGGGAAGCGGCCGAGATGCTCGGCGCGCCCCTGGGCACGATCAAGACACGGCTGCGCGACGGCCTGATCCGGCTCCGCGACTGCCTGGGGGTGGGATCGTGACCACCACCGCCGACCTCCACACCCTGACCGGCGCCTACGCCGCCCACGCACTCCCGGACCCGGAACGCACGGAGTTCCGCCGGCACCTGACACGCTGCCCGGCCTGCACCCAGGAGGTACGGGAGCTTCGGGCCGCGCTCGCCCGCCTCGGCGCAGCTCAGACGACGACTGCGCCACCCGGGATCGAGGCTCGGGTCATGGCCGGCATCGGCTCCGTACGTCAGCTAAGACCCCGTGGTCCCGACCCGACGGACGAGGGCGGCGTGCACCAGAACCGCCGCCGACGCCTCGCACGGTCCTGGCCCAGGTTCGCGCTCGCCGCCTCCGTGGCGGCCGCCATCGGTCTGGGTGGTGTCGCGGTCGACCAGCACCACGACACGCAGCGGGCGCAGCAGTACAGCGTCCAGTTGCAGGAGCAGACCGCGGCTTTCAGTCACCTGCTCACCGCGCCGGACGTCAGGACCAGCACGGCGACCGCCGGTTCGGGCGCCGGCACCGTGGTCTGGTCCCACAGCCGCGGCCAGGCCGGTTTCCTCGCCGCCGCGCTGCCCTCCCTGACCGAGGGCAAGGTCTACGAACTCTGGTTCGACGACGCGGGCGCGGCCCGCCCCGCCGGTCTGCTGGCCTCCTCCACCGGCTCGGTTCTGCTCCAGGGCCCCGTCGACGGCGCCACCGGCGTCGGCGTCACCGTCGAACCCACAGGCGGCTCACTGCAGCCCACCAGCCTGCCGCTGCTGCTCCTCCCCCTCGGCTGACCGGCCGCGCAGCGGCACCATTCGACCGCGAACTGCACACCCGGTCCCGGGCCGGCCGACATCAGGGCACGGCAGCCCACAGGATCGGGCCCGGGCCGTGCTCCCGCACCAACGGTGGTCCGGTCCATTCGGGCGGCCGGAGCCAAGTAGGAGCGCCGCTGGCGTTGCGGCTGCCTCCGGCAGCCCGCCGCGGCTAGCGTGGCCGGGGTGAGCGCCTCCCACCCACGTTCCGTCGACGTGGTGCTGCCCTGCCTCGACGAGGCCGCGGCACTGCCGTGGGTCCTCAGCCGGATTCCGTCCGGCTGGCGGGCGATCGTCGTGGACAACGGCTCCCGGGACGGCTCCGCCGGCCTGGCGCGCTCCCTGGGCGCAACGGTCGTCGAGGAACCCCGGCGGGGCTTCGGCGCAGCCTGCCACGCGGGGCTGGTCGCCGCCACGGCCGAGCTGGTGTGCTTCCTCGACTGTGACGGCTCACTGGACCCGGCCCAGCTCCACCGGGTCACCGGCCCTGTCTGGGCCGGGACGGCGGACCTCGTGCTCGGCCGCCGGCGGCCCGTCACCGCCGGTGCCTGGCCGCTGCACGCCCGGATGGCCAACGCCTTCCTGGCACACCGGCTGCGCGCTCGCACCGGCGCGCCGCTCCACGACCTCGGCCCGATGCGGGCCGCTCGGCGCGAGCGCCTGCTCGCACTGGGGGTGGGTGACCGCCGCTCGGGGTACCCGCTGGAGATGGTCCTCGCGGCTTCGGCGGCCGGCATGCGGATCGCCGAGGCGCCCGTCGACTATCTGCCGCGCGCGGGCCGTTCCAAGGTCACCGGTACGCTGCGCGGGACCCATCAGGCCGTTCGCGACATGCGTGCGGTGCTGCGGGCTCCCGCACCGACTCTGCTGGTGATCGCCAAGGCGCCGGTGCCCGGCCAGGTGAAGACCCGGCTCACGCCGCCGTGGACGCCCGAGCAGGCCGCCGCCCTGGCGGAGGCCGCGCTCACCGACACGCTCCACACACTGTCGGCGGTCCCGGCCGGACGACGGCTGCTGGTGCTGGACGGCGAGCCCGGCCCGTGGCTCCCCGCCGGCTGGCAGGTGGTGCCGCAGTCCGCAGGCGGCCTGGACGAGCGGCTCACCGCCGCCTTCGCGCACGCCGCACGGCTCGCGCCGCAGGCGCCTGCTGTGCTGATCGGCATGGACACTCCCCAACTGGCCGCACGGACACTGGCCGAGCCGCTCTCCGCGATCTGCCGTGCCGGGATCGACGCGTGGTACGGCCCGGCGACCGACGGCGGTTTCTGGGCCCTCGGCCTGGCCCGGCCCACCGAACACCTGGCCGGACGCCTCCTGCTGGGCCTGCCGATGTCGACTCCCGCAACCGGCGACACCCTGCTCGATCGGCTGACCGGCCTCGGGCTGACGGTCGGACATTTCCCCCCGCTCACCGACGTCGACACCTCCCACGATGCCCACCAGGTCGCCGAGGCCGCACCGCACAGCCGCTTCGCCGCGTGCCTGCGCTCCACCGGCCTCACCCCCGGCGTAACCGGCTGACCCTCACCCGTTCGCCGAGGCCGTCCGCACCGGACGTGGTCCGCTGATGCGTGCGAGCAACCGGGGCGGACCACGGCCTCCTGCTCCGCTCCGCGGCTCATTGCCCCGGACCACCGTTCCGCCGGGCGCGCGTCCGGGCCATCCGCGGCCACCCCGTCTCGCAGCCGGCCACGGTGTCCCCGCTCAGGACGTGTCATCACGGCTTCGCCGCATGTCGCCCGCGTTCCGCCTTCCGCCGTCCGCGGGCCGTTGCGGCCAGCAGACAGGCCGCGGAGAGGGCGAAGAACCCGGCGGTCAGCAGCAGCCAGTGCCCGAGGAAGCGGTCGGGGTCCAGGGCGGTGGCGGGCCGGTAGCCGGGGACGCGGCGCAGGATCAGCGGGTACCAGACGGCCAGCAGGAGCAGGGAGAGGAAGGCGGGTACGCGAAGGTAGTTGACCGGCGGTACCCGGTGCGCCCTGTTGTCGTCGGCCCCGCCCGGGCGGCCACCCGTCAGGGCCTGGGCGGCCCGGTCCGTGAGGGTGTAGAGCGGGAGCAGGACCAGGTCGTGGAGCAGTGCGGCGCCGACGAACCAGATCGCCACGCCGAGCAGGTCGCCCTTGAGGAGACGGATCCCGGCGTACAGGGCCAGGGCGAAGGAGCACAGGACCAGGAGCAGGTGCAGCGGGGATGCGCCGTAGCGCGCCAGGAAGCCGGCGGGGTGCTTCATCCGGTGGCTCCGAAGGTGAGGCGGGTGACCCACTTGGTGTTGTGGACACCGGGGTTGGCCGGGACGATGATCCGCGCGGGGTGGCCGTGGTCCGGTGAGAGGTCGGCGCCGTTGACGCGCAGGGCCAACAGGGAGCGGGCGTCGCGGACCTGGTTGTCGCGCAGGACGGTGGAGCCGAACGACCCGCCGCGCTGGACGGATTCGACGAAGACGTCCGGCGGGCTGCCGTCGATCCCGACGAGCGCGGCCAGGTCGGTCAGCCGGACGCCGGTCCAGTCCTGGTCCGTGGTGGACCAGCCCTCGACGCAGGCGATGGGCAGGGCCGCGGTGGTCTGCGGGAGCCGCCTCAGCTGATCCAGCGTGAGGACCGTCTCGCGGCCGGGGCCGCGGACGGTCAGCCGCCAGTCGGGGCCGATGTCGGCGGGGCGGATTCCGACATCGGCGGCGGTCTTGTTGATCTGGAAGCCGTTCGGGCCGGTGCCGGGTTCCTGGCCGTGCGGGGCGAGCAGTGCGGTCCTGCGCCACCACCCGCCGATACTCTGACCGGCCGTCACCGCGAACAGGGCCAGGCAGCCCGCGCCGACCATGGCGAGGGCGCCGCGGCGGGAGACGGTCGCGGGGGCGGGTCGCGGGGAGACCAGGCCGGTGTCGTCGAGCGGCTCGGGAACGGTGCCGGCCGTGTCGGTGCACAGCACCGTGCGCAGGCGCCGGCTGCGCAGCGCCCTGGCCACCCGGGGGATGCGCAGGACCACGTGGACGGCGAAGGCGCCGATGAAGACCCACGCGCCGTAGTAGTGCAGGGTGTAGAAGGAGCCGGGAAAGATGTAGTGCAGCTGGATGTTGAGGACCCCGGTGACGACCTCGAACAGCGCGCCACCGACGAGGAGCAGCAGGGAGAGCCGTTCGAGCGCGTGGGCGGGCGAGCGGACCGGCGGCCATGAGAACAGCTTGGGGATGACCGACCAGAGCTTGGCGAGCAGGACCGGGATCAGCACGATGCCGAGGGTGACGTGGATCCCCTGGGTCAGGCGGTAGAGCCAGCTGGGGCTGGTCGGCCACGAGAAGAGGTAGAAGCCGAGCCAGCCTTTGTCCGGCGTCTGGTCGTTGACCGCGGCCAGGTCCGGGTTGTAGGCGGCGTAGGAGAGCAGGCCGGTCACGAACATCACCGTGATCCCGGCCAGCAGGACCAGACCCAGGACCGAGGTGAGCCACGGGCCGCGCAGCGGACTGCGCCAGAACTCGGGCCGCGCAGGTCCGGGCGGTGGCCCGGCGGCGATCGCGGAACGTGGCCGGGGTCCACGGCCGCTGGGCCGGGCGGCTGTGGATTTCGGTCGCGGACGGGTGGGGGGTGCGGGTTCACGGTCAGGTCGTTGCTGACGTGGGCCCGTCGGCTGCGGCGGTCCGAGGGCTGGCTCCTCGCTCGGCCCGGGCGGCTGGTGGGAGCCGGTCCCGGGACTGCGGGAATCGTCCGCGTCACGGTCATGGGCGTTCAGGAGGTCGCTCCTTCAGGACGCGCGCGGAGGCGCCGCGCTGGCCCGACCGTATGCCGCAGATCCGTCACAGAGCTGCATCGACTTCTTACGGATCGTCGGGTCGGCAGGACCGGCCGAGCCCGTGCTGCAGCGGACCGGGCCCCGTCTCCCCCTGGGGGGGGTCCACTTGCTGGGCCTACTCCCGAACGACCTAGAGCGCGCCCCTTCGAACGTGTGCTCGATGTCGAAGCGGCGGAGGAACGCCTGCCAGAGGCGGCCGACGTCGGCGGCAGTGGCACCGGTGCCGGACCACCACAGCCAGGTACCTCCACGGCCATCGTCATGCTCGATTCACGCCTGGGCTGCTCTTGATCGCCTTGCGGACCGAATCAGGACGCAGGCCCCGCGCAGATGCACGGGGCCTGACAACGGCTGGGCGGGGTCAGTCGTTGAATGCCGCAGCCACGGAATCTCCGAGCTGGTTCAGGACATCCCGTGAGAGCTGCACCGACCCGGTGAACGAGAAGAAGGCGTGGATGGCGCCCATCACCGGGAGGTGTTCGACCGGCACTCCGGCGTCGGCAAGCCTTTGCGCGTACCGATCACCCTGGTCCCGCAGCGGATCGTGTTCGGCGGTGACGATGACGGCGGGAGGCAGACCGGCCAGGTCGTCGGCGCGCGCCGGCGAGACACGCGGGTCACCGCCTTCGTCGGGTGTGGTGAGGTACAGGCCCCAGAACCATTCGAGCCAGGAGCGGGTGAGCAGCGGTCCGGCCATGTTCTCGTACATCGAGGGGCTGTCGTCGAACCGGTCGACCGCCGGATACGCCAGGACCTGCAGGGCGATCCGAGGTCCCCCACGTAGCCGGGCTTCCTGTACGAGGGCGGCGGCGAGGTTGCCGCCGGCGCTCTCGCCGAACACGGCGATGTTCTGCCCGTCGCCGCCGAAGCTGTCGGCGTTGGCCGCGACCCAGGTGAGGGCGGCCCAGGCGTCTTCCGACGCTGCCGGGAAGCGGTGCTCCGGGGCGAGCCGGTAGTCGACGGAGACCACGATCGTGCCGGAGCGGTTGGCCATGATGCGGGCGATGTGGTCCTGGCTGTCCAGGTCCCCGAGGACCCACCCGCCGCCGTGGAAGAAGACCGTCACGGGCAACCGCCCGGAGCGCGACACGCCGGCAGGGGTGTAGACGCGGACGGGGACCTCGACGCCTTCGGCGGCGGCCACGGTGTCGTGGACGCTGCCGACCGGCTCAGGGTCACCCGCGAGGGTGGCGAGGCTGCTCGCGAGGGCGCGGTTCTCCCCGACCGTCTGGCTCTCCGGAGCGGGGCCGCCTCCTTCGGCCAACTGCTTGAGCAAGGCGTCGATCTGGGGGTCAAGGGACATGGTGGTCACCGTCCTGGAGGCTGCCGGAACACGGCAGAGTTGGAATCATCGCTCCAATTCCTATGCCCTCCAGAGTTGGAATGACAATTCCAACTCTTGGTACGGTGGACGCATGAACCCACCCGTGGACGTCGAAGGGCCGGAGCGGCGCCGACTCACCAAGCCCGGCCGGAAGACCCGTGACCGCATCATCGAGGCCGCCGCCGAGCTGATGTTCCACCACGGCGTCGGGGGCACGAGCATCCCGGACATCCAGGCGGCCGCCGGAGTCAGCGCTTCGCAGATCTACCACTACTTCGGCGACAAGCGGGGCCTGGTCCTGGCCGTGGTCAACTTCCAGACCGACACCAAGCTCGACCAGCAGCGCCCCCTGCTGGACCACCTGGACAGCATCGACGCGCTGCGGGCCTGGTGCGACACGGCGGCTGACCGGCAGGACGCCATGGGGTGCGTGGGTGGCTGCGAGATCGGCTCGCTCGCCAGCGAACTCGCCGAGAGCGACCCCTCGGCCCGCACCGACCTCTCCGCCTCCTTCGACCGGTGGGAACTCCCCATCAGGTCGGGGCTCGTCCGCATGCAGACCCGCGGCGAGCTGAGCGAGCGCGCCGATGTCGCCGCACTGGCCACCGCCCTGCTGGCCGCCATCCAGGGTGGCATGCTGCTGTCGCAGGTCCGCCGGTCAAGCACCGCGTACCGGCAGGCAGTATCGGCGGTGATCGACCACATCGAGAGCTACGTCGTTCCGTAACCGCTCGGCCCCGACCGCCGAGGGCTGTTCCGGGCCGCTGTTCGCATGCGGACAGTGAGCACGGGGCCTGCCATCCGACGTCTTGTCAGGGGGACGTCCCATGCGATCGTGGGCACGGACCTCGCCCGGGTGGAATTGGTCTCAGCCGTCTGATAGGCGGGCCACCTCGGCTGCGTAGGCGGTTCTGACGGCTCCGGCTCCCCATCGGTCGGCAGCGGAGGGGCTGAGGCCGAGGAGCCGTTCGAGTACGGACGGGCATCCGCACCGTCATACCTGAGCCGTCCGACCAGGTCGGCAATCGCCACCGGGAAGGGCAAGCAGGTCGTCCACATCAGGCCCGACAGGATCCCCGCAGATCTGACGCTGACCTTCCTCTCGTCCGGCAACGGGTCCTGGTGGATGGTCCGGCCCGTGCCCGGTGACGCCGCCCCCGCGTGCATGCCGGACCCCGGCATCTCGCCCGTTCCGGGCCCACCCGACGCAGCCGGAACCCACCGCCAGTCCTCCGGCCACAACGAGACCTCCACGGCCACCCGGACCGGGCCCCCTCGCCCGCGGTCTCCTGGCGAGGCTTGCGCGTCCGCCATCGCGGTGACGGCCCGATGGCACGGCCCGGGCATTGGCATGGCCCCGGCGGCCCATGAGGGCACCAGGGCCATGCACGCGATACGACCGGCCTGTCGGATGCCGTCCAGGTGCGAGTGCCGGGTCGTCGACGAGGAGGACCTGGTGGGTCCGGCCGTGGGGGATGGATCACGGTGCCGGGCCTGCCCGGGTTGAGACGCAGCTCACCCTCGAGGCTT
>NZ_JAIZ01000752.1 GCF_000710465.2 Kitasatospora sp. MBT63
CCGGCGCGCGGGCCGACGCGGGGGCGCAGACCGAGGTGGGGGCGCGGCGCTAGCGCGTTCGGCGCCGGGCCCGACCCGTTCGCCCGGCGGCGCGGGGAACCGCGTGGCCGGGGAGCGGCGCCGCCTCGTCCGCTCCGCGCTGCCGTGTACTGCTCGCGGCGCGCGGACGGCTCGCGCGTCAACGGCGTGACCGAGCGCTGCTCGCAGGTGGACGGCCCGCGGGTGGACGGCCCGCGCGTCAACGGCGTGCGCGTGAGGTCCGGGCCGGTCGCGGGTCACGCCAGCAGGTCGGCGAGCGAGCCGTCCAGGTCCATCGCGCCCAGCTCGCCGCCCGGCGGCACCAGCCGGTGAGCCCGCTCCAGCCAGGCCGCCACCGTGGCCAGCGGCGCCTCCAGCAGCGCGTCCCCGGCCGGCGAGCTCAGTGCCATGCACAGCACGCTCCGCCGCCCCGACCGGGTCGGCCAGATCCGCACGTCGCCCTGGCCGCAGGGCCGGAAGGTCCCCTCGACCAGCAGCTCACGGGCGAACACCCAGGTCACCGGCGTCCCGGTGTCCAGGTGAAAGGTGATGTGGACCGCGAACGGGTCGTGGCTCCCGTACGACAGCCGGGCCGGGACGGACACGCTCCGCTCGGGCGACAGCACCAGGTCCAGGTCGAGCTCCTGCTCCACCACACCGACGTACCGCTCCATGGCCGTGCTCCTCTCCGCTTCCGGAGCGGCTGCCGCTCAGCCCCTCCACCAGGAGAGAGGGCGGTGCACAGGATCTCTTACACACCTTCCGATGGGGTCTTTTTCCGCGGAATCAAGCGGAAAGCCCCGCCCGAGGCACTACCCTTTGTGACTGCATGGCGACTCTCCGCCTGCGCCACTCGATCCGGCCCGGTGCGGGCGCGAAGGAAGCACGGATGACGGACCGGCCATTCGCCGCCGGCGCGGACACGGCCGCCGGCCCGACGCCGGGCTACTACCCCGACCCTTCCATCCCCGGCTTCGTCCGCTACTGGGGCGGTACCGGCTGGGTCCCCGGCACCAGCCGACGGGCGCCCGCCGAGGGCGAGCACCTGCCTCCACCGGTCTTCGCGGCCCGCCAGGCGCCGCCGGTCGTCCCGCCCCGGCACATGCCGCCCCCGGCCGCCGTCCCGCCCCCGGCCGCCGTC
>NZ_JAIZ01000753.1:0-4296 GCF_000710465.2 Kitasatospora sp. MBT63
ACGAGCCCGTCGGCCGGCCGGCGGCGGCCGTGCCGGGGGACGGCGAGGCGGTGCTCGGCGGCGGTCCGGAGGCCGGGATCGAGTGCGTGCCCACGCTGCCCGGAACCGTGACCGACCACGCCTCCTCGCTGCGCCACGAGTTCCGTTCGATCCGGCACCTGTTCTGGCACGGTCGCCCGGCGCAGGGCCTGGCTGCGCTGGAGCGGTTCGCGGCGGGGGGCGCGGACCCGGCCGGGGTGGCCCGGCTGCGCACCTGGCTGACCTACTGGTACCCGTCGCTGCTGCCGACCGCTCCGCCGGCCGCGACCGGCTCGGCCGCGCCGGCCGCCCTGGGACCGGCTGCGGCGGCTGCCGCGGACCTGCGGTCCCACCTGGGCGAGGGCTCGCGGCTGCTGGCCGCGCTGCTCACCGGTGCGGTGCAGCCGGCCGAGGCGGTACCCCAGGCGGAGCTGGTCCTGCGGACCGGCAGCCTGGGAGGGGTGCCGATGGAGTCGTTGACCGCCGCGCTCACCGTGCTGCTGTACGCCGACCGGGCGGACCGCGCGGCGCACTGGTGCGCGGCGATCGCGGGCCGCACGGGGTCGCGCTGCGGTGCCACCTGGCAGGCGCTGTTCGCCGCACTGCGGGCCGAGACCGCCCTGCGGCAGGGGGAGTTGCGCACTGCGGAGGAGGCGGCCCGGGCCGCCTTCGGCAAGGTGCCGCCGTCGGCCTGGGGGGTGGCGGTGGGCCTGCCGCTGGCCACCATGGCCGCCGTCCGCACCGCGCGCGGCAGCCACCAGGACGCCGCGCACTACCTGGCCCGGCGTACCCCGGAGGGCATGGAGCACACGCCGGCCGCGCTGCACCACCGGTACGCGACCGGCAGCCACCTGCTCGCGGTCGGCCGGGCCGAGGAGGCGCTGGCGGAGTTCCGGGCCTGCGGCGACGCGATGGCCCGCTGGGGGCTGGACCACCTGCCCGCCATCGCGCCCTGGCGGATCGGCGCGGCACAGGCCCAGTTGGCGCTCGGTCGGCCGCACGCCGCGATCGCGCTGGCGGAGCAGCAGCTCGTCCGGCTCGGCCCGGTCGGGCAGTTGCGGCTGCGGGGCATGGCGCTGCGGGTACGGGCCGCCGCCGGCGCGCCCGGTGAGCGCACGCCGCTGCTGGAGCAGGCCGTGGGCTGCTTGGAGGAGGCCGGGGCGGAGGTCGAACTGGCGGCCGCACTCGCCGAGTTGAGCCAGGCGCACGCGAGCGACGGCGATCCGGAGCGGGCCCGGCAGACCGATCGGCGGGCTCGTCGGACACCGGCGCTCGCGGTGGTGCCGGCGCGGCAGTCGGTGCGTGACGAGGCGGTGCGCGAGCAGGCCCTGCGGGAGGGAGCCCTGCCGGATTCGGTACCGCGGGATTCGGTGGTGCGGGACTCGGCCGAGCGGGCCGGTGCCCAGCGGGTGACCGAGAGCCTGTCGGAGGCCGAGAGCCGGGTGGCCGAGCTGGCCGCGCGCGGGCTGTCCAACCGGGAGATCGCCCGCAAGCTGTACATCACCGTCAGCACCGTCGAGCAGCACCTGACCCGGGTCTACCGCAAGCTCGGGGTGCGCCGCCGGGTGGACCTGGGCAGGCTGCTCGGTCCCGCGGCCGGCCATGGCCACGGCGGCGGGCCCGGCGAGGAGCTGGCGCTGGTCGGTAGGGGTACGACAGGGGTTGCCTAGGGGCCCGGCGGGCGCGCTGTCGCGGAACGCTTCGGGGGACGCAAGCAGTCTCCCTTCAGGAGTGACCCGCCATGGCTCGCCAGGAACCCTTCGACCCGTCCGTGCCCGACGCCGGCTCCCCGCAGGCTGTCGCCGTGGTCGGTGTCGCCTGCCGGCTGCCGGGTGCGCCGGACCCGGAGGCCTTCTGGCGGCTGCTCGATTCAGCCGGCAGCGCGGTCGGCGTCCGCCCGCCGGAGCGGTTCGCCGCGGGCGAGCAGCCCAGGGCGGGCGGCTACCTGGAGCAGATCGACCGGTTCGACCCCGAGTTCTTCGGGATCTCGGCGGCCGAGGCCGCCGCCGCCGACCCCCAGCAGCGGCTGGTGCTGGAACTGGCCTGGGAGGCGCTGGAGGATGCGGGCGTGCTGCCCGCTGCCGCCGCCGGCCGCCGGGGCGGTGTCTTCGTCGGCGCGATCGGCGGCGACTACGCGGCGCTAGCCGCCCGCGCCGGCGCGATCTCCCGGCACACCCTGACCGGCCTGAACAAGGGCGTGATCGCCAACCGTGTTTCCTACGCCCTGGACCTGCGCGGGCCGAGCCTGACGGTGGACTCGGCGCAGTCCTCCGCGCTGGTCGCCGTCCACCTGGCCATCGAGAGCCTGCGCAGCGGCGAGTCCGAGTTCGCCCTGGCGGCCGGGGTGAACCTCAACCTGGCCCCCGACTCGACGCTGACCGTGGAGCGGTTCGGCGCACTCTCGCCGGACGACCGCTGCTACACCTTCGACGCCCGGGCCAATGGCTACGCGCGCGGCGAGGGCGGCGTGCTGCTGGTGCTCAAGCCGCTGGTCCGGGCGCTGTCCGACGGGGACCGGGTCTACGCGGTGCTGCTGGGCAGCGCCGTGAACAGCGACGGCGCGACCGACGGACTGACCGTGCCGAGCGCGGCCGCGCAGGGCGAGGTGGTGAGCCGGGCCGTCCGGCAGGCCGGGGTGGCCCCCGAGCGGATCCAGTACGTCGAACTGCACGGCACCGGAACCCGGGTGGGCGACCCGATCGAGGCCGCCGGCCTGGGCGCCGCGCTCGGCACCGGCCGGAGCGCCGGTGCGCCGCTGCTGGTCGGCTCGGCCAAGACCAACGTGGGGCACCTGGAAGGGGCGGCCGGCATCGTCGGCCTGCTGAAGACGGTGCTGTCGGTGCACCACCGGCGGCTGCCGGCCAGCCTCAACTTCGCCGAGCCCAACCCGGACATCGCGTTCGACCGGCTCGGCCTGCGGGTGCGGACCGAGTCCGGCCCGTGGCCCGAGCCGGGGCCGGGTCGGGCGCCGCTCGCCGGGGTGAGCTCCTTCGGGGTGGGCGGGACCAACGCGCACGTGGTGGTCTGCGCCGCACCCCTGCCGCCGGAACTCCCGTCCGCTGCTGAGATCCCGTCGGGTGATGGTGTGCCAGCCAGGCAGTCGTCGGCCTCGGCCGGCGTCGGGGCGGGGCCGGTGCTCTGGCCGCTCTCCGCGCGCACGCCGGCCGCCCTGCCCGAGCAGGCCGCGCGGCTGCGGGAGTTCGTCGCGCAGCGGGCCGACGCCGACCCGGCCGGGATCGGCCGGGCGCTGGCCACCACCCGGACCGCCTTCGAGTACCGGGCCGCCGTGACCGGCGCCGACCGGGCCGAACTGCTGGACGCGCTGGACGTACTGGCCGAGGGCGGGCAGGCCGCGGGGGTGGTCCGAGGCCGGGCCGCCGGCAGCGGCGGGCGGACCGTGCTGGTCTTCCCCGGCCAGGGCGCCCAGTGGGACGCGATGGCCCGCGAACTGCTCGTCACCTCCCCGGTGTTCGCCGCCGAGCTGGCCGCCTGCGAGGAGGCGCTGGCCCCGCACACCGACTGGTCGCTGCTCGACGTGCTGCGCGGTGAGCCCGGCGCGCCGGGGCTGGACCGGGTGGATGTGGTGCAGCCCGCGCTGTTCGCCGTGATGGTCTCGCTGGCCGCGCTGTGGCGCGCTGCCGGGGTCCGTCCGGACGCGGTGATCGGGCACTCCCAGGGCGAGATCGCCGCCGCGTACGTGGCCGGCGCACTCTCGCTGGCGGACGCGGCGGCCGTGGTCGCGCTGCGCTCGCAGGCGATCGCCGGCCTGGGCACCGAGCGCCCCGGGGCGATGGCCGCCGTGCCGCTGCCCGCCGAGCAGGTCGCCGAACGGCTCGCCGAGTGGCCCGGACAGATCGGCGTGGCGGCGGTCAACGGCCCGGCCGCCACCGTGGTTTCCGGCGACCGCGCGGCGGTCGAGGAACTGGTCGCGCGGTACGCGGCCGAGGAGGTGCGGGCCCGGCTGGTCCCGGTGGACTACGCCTCGCACTCCCCGCAGGTCGAACCGCTGAGCGAGACGCTGCCCGCGCTGCTGGCCGGCATCCGGCCGCAGGCCGCCGGCACGAGCGGCATCGCCTTCTACTCCACGGTGACCGGCGGCCTGCTCGACCCGGCCGAGCTCACCGGCGACTACTGGTACCGCAACCTGCGCGGCACCGTGCAGTTGGAGCGCGCCGTCCGGGCCGCCCTGGCAGACGGGCACCAGGGCTTCGTGGAGAGCAGCGCGCACCCGGTGCTCACCGTCGGACTGGAGCAGATCACGGCCGGCGCGGCCGCCGT
>NZ_JAIZ01000753.1:4306-5820 GCF_000710465.2 Kitasatospora sp. MBT63
GGCCCGGTGCGCCGGGGCTGGACCGGGTGGACGTGGTGCAGCCCGCGCTGTTCGCCGTGATGGTCTCGCTGGCCGCGCTGTGGCGCGCCTACGGCGTGCGGCCGGACGCGGTGGTCGGGCACTCCCAGGGCGAGGTCGCCGCCGCCTACGTGGCCGGCGGGCTGTCGCTGGCGGACGCGGCCCGGATCGTCGCCCGGCGGGCCCAGGCGCTGGCCGCGATCTCGCACCGGGGCGGCATGGTCTCGGTGCCGCGCCCGCTCGCCGAGGTCGAGGCCCGGATCACCGCCTGGCCCGGAAAGCTCTCCATCGGCGTGGTGAACGGCCCGCTGTCGACCGTGGTCTCCGGCGACCTGGACGCGCTCGCCGAGCTGACCGAGGCCTACACGGCCGAGGGGGCCCGGGTCCGTCCCGTCAACATCGACTACGCCTCGCACTCGGTGCAGACCGAGGCGCTGCGCGAGCAGCTGCTCACCCTGCTGGCACCGGTGCGTCCGCGCACCGGCGAGATCCCGCTGCTCTCCACGGTCACCGGCGACTGGCTGGACACCGGCGAGCTGGACGCCGACTACTGGTACCGCAACCTGCGCAGCACGGTCCGCTTCGAGCAGGCCACCCGGCGGCTCGCCGAGGACGGGCACACCGTCTTCGTCGAGGTCAGCCCGCACCCGGTGCTGACCGGTGCGATCGAGGACACCCTGGACGCGGTGGGCCTGGCCGAACCGGTGGTGGCCGGCTCGCTCCGGCGCGAGCAGGGCGGCCGGGCCCGCTGGCTGGCCTCGGTGGCCGAACTGCACGTGCGCGGCGTGCCCGTGGACTGGACGCCCGCCCTCGGCGGCGGCACGCCGCGCCGGGCCGAGCTGCCGACCTACCCCTTCCAGCGGCAGCGGTACTGGCTGGATGCCAGCCGCTCGCCCGAGCACCTGGGCGGCCCGCAGACGGCCCCCGACGGCGTGTTCTGGGACTTGGTGGCCGAGCGCGACGCCGGACGCCTCGGCGCGGCGATCGGCGTCGACGGCGACCGGCTGGCCCCGGTGCTGCCCGCGCTCGCCTCCTGGTGGGACCGCCGGCTGGCCGCCGGCACCGCCGAAGGCTGGCGCTACCGGATCGGCTGGCGGCGGGTCGGCACGGCCGGCGGGGCACGGCTGGACGGCAAGTGGCTGATCGTCGTACCGGCCGCGGAAGCGGTTGTCGGGACCGGGACTGTCGGGACTGTCGGGACTGTCGGGGCGGCCGAGCAGGACACCGCGTCCGCCTGGTCCGCCGGCCTCGCGGCGGCGCTCGCCGCGCTCGGCGCCGAGCCCGTGGTGCTGCCGGTCGGGACCGACCGGGCCGCGCTGGCGGCCGCGCTCGCCGAGTTCCGCGGCGCGGCGCAAGGGGGCGCCCCGGTTTCCGGCGTGGTCTCGCTGCTCACGGCGCGCCGCGGCCTGCTCGCGGGACACCAGGCGCTGCCCTGGGCGCACGCCGCCAACGTGGCACTGGCCCAGGCGCTGGACGACACGGGCTTCGCCGTCCCG
>NZ_JAIZ01000754.1:0-697 GCF_000710465.2 Kitasatospora sp. MBT63
CGGGCGGGGCGGCGACGCAGTGCCGCAGCAGGTCGGCGGCGGCCCGGGCGTCGCCGAGCGCGGTGTGCGCCGGATACCGGCCGAGGCCGGCCGCCGCGACGCAGGCCGCCAGGCCGTACCCGCCCGCGTCGGCGAGCCGGGTGCGGGCCAGCCGCATGGTGCACAGCTCGGGGACGGGCGGCAGTTCGACCCCGAGCCGGGCGAACTCGCGCTCCAGGAAGGACCGGTCGCAGCTGACGTGGTGACCCACCAGGACCCGGCCGGCCAGCAGGTCCAGCAGGACCGGGGCGACCTCGCGGAAGCGCGGGGCGCCGACCACCTGGTCCTGGGTTATCCGGTGCACGTGGGTGGGGCCGACCGGCCCGGCCGGGTCGACCAGGGTGGCGAACTCGCCCTCGGTCCGCAGCCGGTGGTCGAGCAGCACCACGGCGACCTCCACCACCCGGTGCCGCCAGGGGCTGCGGCCGGTGGCCTCGACGTCGACCACGGCGTACCCGCCCGGCACCGGGGGCACGCGGCGGTCACCGAGCAGCATCGTCCTGCTCTCCTCTTGTCAGCGACCCCCGGCGGACACAAAGCCCCACGATGGTAAGCCGACGAACGAGCCCTTTTTCAAGGAGATCTTCATCTCGGCCGACAACGATTCGGCGAACGACCCCCGCCGATCGGCGGGGGGGGGGCGGGGGGCGGGGGGGGG
>NZ_JAIZ01000754.1:761-20564 GCF_000710465.2 Kitasatospora sp. MBT63
GGGCGGGTCGCTCAGCCGCCGAGGGCGGTGCGCAGCCGGCGCTCGTCGACCCGCCAGAAGTCGTGCTGGCGGCCGTCGATCAAGGTCACCGGGATCTGCTCCCAGTACTTCTCGTACAGCTCCGCGTCCCGGGTGATGTCCTTCTCCTCGAACGCGGCACCGAGTTCACCGGTGACCTTGAGGATCACCGCGCGGGCGTCCTGGCAGAGGTGGCAGTCCGGCTTCCCGATCAGGGTCACGGTCCGGTCCGCCGGGTTCTTCTTGTCGCGTCGCAGCAGGCTCACCCGACCCATTGTGCCTGCCGGCCCCGGCCGGCCGTCGGGCCGCGGCGCCGCCGCCACACCCCGGATGCGGGCTGTTAACGGGGGCTGCACACCACGGTCACGGGATCCGACACCGCCGCTGGCTATGCTCGTTGCCATGGCCGCGCTGCGAAGGCTCACCCAGGCAAGGCGTTCCCCGACCGAGCGGACCGCCCTGGCGGGCGAGGCCGCCGCCCAGGCCGCCGAGGCGGACCTGCTGGCCGCCGCCCCCGGGGCCGACACGGCCCAGGCGCCGGACCGTACGACGGTCGCGGGCCCGGGCGCGGCGGACGGGACGCCGGAGCCGGAGCCCGCCGCGGACGGCGGGCCCGCACCGAAGGGCGCCAAGCAGCCGAAGGCCCCCGCCGAGGACCACACCCCCACCCCGGACGACCCGCGGGCGGCCGCCTTCTTCGACTGCGACAACACCATCCTGCGCGGGGCCGCGATCTTCTACCTGGGCATCGGGCTGTACCGCCGCCGCTTCTTCACCCGCCGCGACGTGGCCCGGTTCGCCTGGCAGCAGGCCTGGTTCCGGCTGCACGGCTCGGAGGACCCGGCGCACATCGCGGACGCCCAGGACACCGCGCTCGGTCTGGTCGCCGGGAAGCGGACGGCCGACCTGGAGGCGATCTGCGAGGAGATCTTCGAGGAGGTCATCGCGCGGAAGATCTGGCCTGGCACCCGCGCCCTGGTCCAGATGCACCTGGACGCCGGGCAGCGCACCTGGCTGGTCACCGCCGCCCCGCAGGAGGTGGCCCGGATCATCGCCCGGCAGCTCGGCATGACCGGCGCGCTGGGCACGGTCTCCGAGACCGCCGACGGCGCGTACACCGGCCGGCTGGTCGGCGGGCTGCTGCACGGCCCGGCCAAGGCCGCCGCGGTCCAGGCGCTGGCCCGGCGCGAGCAGCTCGACCTCAGCCGCTGTGCGGCCTTCAGTGACTCCGCCAACGACATCCCGATGCTGGCGCTGGTCGGCCACCCGTACGTGATCAACCCGGACGCCGCACTGCGCCGCCACGCCCGGGCGATGGGCTGGCGGGTGCGGGACTTCCGGACCGGCCGCAAGGCGGCCCGGATCGGCCTGCCGGCCGCGGCCGGGCTCGGGGTGCTGGCCGGTGCCGCCGCGGCCGCCGTCACGGTACGCCGCCGGCAGCGCGCCGCCTGCTCCTGAGCCCCGCGCGGGGCGGGAGGTTCGCACACGGTCGGTGTGTCGCCGGAGCGCCTCCCCATGCGTCAACCTGGCGTTTCGTCAGCCACTCCATGGATGGGCTCGGGCTCACGCTAACGAGCTAACCCGGCTCCGGGCCGCCGGGTGACCGAACCGGATCGGCGGCGACCGGATCTGATCGTTCGTCGACTTGGGAAACTCGGGGATTGCGGGGCGCCAGGACGGGGAAACCGCCCCTCTCGCCCTTAAATTGGTCACACGGTGCTTACGAGCGCTCACGTTGCGCCAGACGGAGGGTGACAACTCCGGTCATTACCAGCTGAAAATGCACAACAAGTGGACCTCGAACGACCACTTCGACCACAGGGTGTAGCTGTCATTGCACAAAGCGTTATCCTCTCTGGGATGCACGCCACCACGCGTCCCCGGTGACGGGGGGTCAGGCAGTGTGCTCTCCGCACAGGCGGAGGTGACCCGTCCACAGTTCTGCCTCTGGGAGTCCCGTGTACCCACCCGTCCGGAACGACGCGCCTACCTCCCCCCGCCCGTCGACCGCCACCCTGCGTCCTGGTACGCGCCTGGACCAGCTGTGGGCCGCGATCCGCGACTTCGAGCTGCTCGTCCCGCAGCCCGCGGTGGCCGGCACCCCCCTGGGCACCGGCTACGGCCGCCCGGCCCGGCCCGTCCCCGGCGCGCTGCTGCGCTCCACCGCCACCAGCGGCACCGGGACCAGCGGCCCGGGCACCAGCGGTTCCAGCACCGGCTCCGGCACCGGGACGCGCGGCCGCACCGCGGTCGGCGGGGGGAGCACCGGCCGCGGCCGGACCAGGTCCGCCACCAACACCGGCACCGGCTTCGAGACCGAGCACAACCCCATCGTCGACCTGGTCGAACGCGCCCAGAACGGCGAGAGCGAGGCCTTCGGCCGGCTCTACGACCACTACGCCGACACCGTGTACCGCTACATCTACTACCGGGTCGGCAGCCGGGCCACCGCAGAGGACCTGACCAGCGAGACCTTCCTGCGCGCGCTGCGCCGGATCGGCACCTTCACCTGGCAGGGGCGGGACTTCGGCGCCTGGCTGGTGACCATCGCGCGCAACCTGGTGGCCGACCACTTCAAGTCCAGCCGCTTCCGGCTGGAGGTCACCACCGGCGAGATGCTGGACTCCAACGAGTGCGAGCGCAGCCCCGAGGACTCGGTGCTGGAGTCGCTCTCCAACGCGGCGCTGCTGGACGCCGTACGGCGGCTCAACCCGCAGCAGCAGGAGTGCGTGACCCTGCGCTTCCTGCAGGGGCTCTCGGTGGCCGAGACGGCCCGGATCATGGGCAAGAACGAGGGCGCCATCAAGACCCTCCAGTACCGCGCGGTGCGCACGCTGGCCCGCCTGCTGCCGCCCGACGCCCGGTGATCGCGGCAGGGACCGGCACCGGTGGGCCGGTCGGCGGCGACGGCATATCCGGCGGCCCGTCAGCCCGGCCGTCCTCCGCACACGTGCGGGTGAATGGGCGGTCACATGATCAGCCGTGCGTAACCGACCCCCGGCCGCGCTCGTTGGCCAGCGTGCAATCCGTCATCGGGGCCGCAGTCAAGCCCGATCCAGGCATGTCACCCGATGGTGTGGTTTCGGCCCGCCGAGGCAACCGTCCGGCCGGCCTGGGTGTCGAAAACGACGAAGGGAGGTGTGGCCCGTGACGGCAAACGTGCTGGAGCACCGGCGGGCAAAGGCCTTCGCCGAGGCGCTGGAGGCCCACCGGACAGAGAGCAGGGCCGACACCGGAGGCGCGGCCCGAGCCGGCTCGTCCAGGGCCGACCAGGCCCGCGGCGGCTCCGCCGCGATGGCGGAGCTGCTGGCGATGGCCGGTGCCCTCGGCTCGCTGCCGGAGCCGGAGCTGGACGCCGAGGCCCGCGTGGTCCAGCGGGCGCAGCTGATGGCCGCGTTCGAGCAGGAGTGGGCCGGTGGCCGGCCCGCGGTGGCGCTGCCCAGGCAGCGCCGGCACCGGGCGGTCCGCGCGGTCTCGCGCAGCCGGTGGGGCCGGCGGCTGGCGATCGGCGGCCTGGTCGCCGGGGTGGCGGTCGGCAGCTTCGCCGGCGCCGCGGCCGCGAGCACCAACGCCCTGCCGGGGGACCCGCTGTACGGCATGAAGCGCGGTCTGGAGGGCCTCCAGCTGGACTGGGCGGACTCCGACGCCGAGCGCGGCGCGCTGCTGCTCGAGCAGGCCTCCACCCGGCTCGACGAGGCGCAGTCGCTGCTCCGGCGGGCCGGTTCGCCGGACACGCTGAGCCCCGACACGGTCGAGCAGGTCCGGCGTGCGCTGGACGACATGCACACCGAGGCGGTGCGCGGCCGTGACCTGCTGCGCGCGGTCTACCGGAGCAACGGCTCGCTCGCCCCGATGCGCAAGCTCGCCACCTTCGCGGAGGGTGAGGACGACCGCTGGACCACGCTGCAGAGCCGGCTCCCCGGCCAGCTCACCGGCCAGGCCGGCAAGGTCGACCAGCTCTTCGACGACATAAGCGAGGACGTCGCGCCCCTGCACCTGGAGCAGCCCGCCGCGGACGGCGGTCAGGCTCCGGGCGGCACGGGAGCGGGCGGCGAGCAGTCCCCGGGTGCGGCCGGGCACCAGCCAGGTACCACCGGCGGCCGGCCGCAGTCCCCGGCCGGCACCCCGGATCCGCACGGCAAGGGCGGCACCGGCGGTGCGACGACGGGCGGGTCCGCCCCGAGCAGCGCGCCGGCCGGCGTCGGCGGCCTGGTCAACGGGCTGACCAGCGGGCTGACCGGGGGCGGGGCCGCCGGTACGCCGTCGGCCGGGCAGCCGGACCGTTCGGCGTCCTCGCCGGCACCGTCGGCGGACCCGGCGGCCCCGGAGAACCAGGGCCTGACCCTTCCGCCGCTGCTCCCGGGGCTGCTGCCCGGGCTGACCCTGAACTGACGGCGCACCGAGCGCCGCTGCACCAGCAGCTTGTAGAGCGTGTGCTGGATGGTCTCGCGGACCTGGTCGGTGAGGTCGAAGACCAGCATCGGGTCGTCCGCGGCCTCCTTGGGGTAGCCGTCGGTCGGGATCGGCTCGCCGAACTGGATGGTCCACTTGGTCGGCAGCGGGACCGCCCCGAGCGGGCCGAGCCAGGGGAAGGTCGGCGTGATCGGCAGGTACGGCAGGCCGAGCAGCCGGGCCAGCGTCTTGAAGTTGCCGATCATCGGGTAGGTCTCCTCGGCCCCGACGATCGAGCAGGGCACGATCGGCACCTGGGCGCGCAGGGCCGAGGCGACGAACCCGCCGCGGCCGAAGCGCTGCAGCTTGTACCGGTCGGCGAAGGGCTTGCCGATGCCCTTGAAGCCCTCCGGCCAGACCCCGACCACCTCGCCGCGCTCCAGCAGGGTCTGCGCATCCTCGTTGCAGGCGAGGGTGTGGCCGGCCTTGCGGGCGAGCTCCCCGACCACCGGGAGGACGAAGACCAGGTCGGCGGCGAGCATCCGCAGGTGGCGCCGGGACGGGTGGTGGTCGTGCACCGCGACCTGGGTCATCAGGGCGTCCAGCGGGACCGTGCCGGAGTGGTTGGCGACGATCAGCACGCCGCCCTCGGCGGGGACGTTCTCGATGCCCCGGACCTCGATCCGGAAGTACTTCTCGGCGAGCGGCCGCAGCAGCGAGAGGAAGACCTCCTCGGTGAGCTCCTCGTCGAAGCCGAAGTCGTCCACCTCGTAGTCGCCGGTGATCCGGCGCCGCAGGAAGGACAGGCCGCCGGCGGCCCGGCCCTCCCAGCCCTTGCCGAGCAGCCGGGTGGCGGTGTCGCCGAGCGGGCCGGCCAGCGCGCCGCCGACGGCGTCGGCGAGCCGGTCGGCCAGCGCGGGGCGGCCGGCCTGCCAGCTGGGCGCGCACTCGATCGGGATGACCTTGGCCTCGCCGACGGCGTGGTTCCTGGCGGCAGTCATCGCGGCATCGGCTCCTCGGTGTGGTGGCCCGTGGTGGGGTGGCGGCCGTCCGGGCCGAGCAGGGCGGCCAGCCGGTCGGTGACGGCGGTCAGGCGTTCGGGCGGCAGCAGGCCGGCCGACTGGGCGGCGGCGAAGTCGGCGAAGGCCTGCGGGGTGGTCCGGCCGGGGGTGAAGCCGAAGGTCTCCCGGAGCTTGGCGGTGTCGACCACCCGGCCGTGGCTGAGCAGCTGGATCTGCTCGGGTGACATGTCGGCGAGCCTGGTCTGCCGGACCAGGCCGGCCACCAGGTTGAGGGCGGGCCGCAGCAGCGGGACGGTCGGCCGGCCGAGCCGGCGGGCGCACTGGGAGAGCAGCAGGACACCGTCCCCGGCGACGTTGAAGGTGCCGGTGTTGGTGGTGCCCGGCCGGGGTTCGGCCGCGGCCAGCCGGAGCACCTCGATCGCGTCGTCCTCGTGGACGAACTGCAGCCGGGGGTCGCGGCCGAACACGGTCGGCAGCAGCGGGAGCGCGAAGTAGGCGCTGAGCGGGGTGTCGCCGGCCGGGCCGACGATGTTGGCGAACCGCAGCACGGTGACGGCGACGTCGGGCCTGCGCCGGGAGAAGCCGCGGACGTAGCCCTCGACCTCGGCGGCGTCCCGGGCGAAGCCGCCGGGCGGCAGCTCCTTGGGCTGCATGCCCTCGGCGAAGACGGCCGGGTCGCGGGGCGCGGAGCCGTACACGGCGGTGGTGGACTTCACCACCAGCCGGCGCAGGCCGGGCGCCTTCTGGCAGGCACCGAGCAGCTGCATGGTGCCGATGACGTTGGTCTCCTTGACGGCGCTGCGGCCGCCCCCGCCCATCGCGCTGACGTTGAGGTGGACCACCGTGTCGACCTGGTGCTCGGCGATCACCCGGGCGACCGCGGGCCGGCGCAGGTCCAGCCGGGTGAAGGCGACCCCGGGCGGCAGCTCGCCGGGCGGTGGCTGGACGTCGACCCCGACGACCCGGTCGACCCCGGGCGCGGCGGCGATCCCGGCTGCGAACCGGGCACCCAGATGGCGGGCGACTCCCGTGACGAGCACGACCTTGCCCACGTGTCCGTGTCCTCCTTCGTCCCGTCCCTGTCCGAAACCGTACCGTGCCGGGATTTCCCGGACGCCGACACGCCCGAGGGACGAGAAGGGGCGGGCCGGAAACACGACTGCCCGCCCCGGCGGAGCCGGGACGGGCAGTGCACACACCTGGTACGCGAGAGCGACCGTGGGCGGGCTGACTCCCGCGCGAAACGGGGCAAGCGCCAGCCGAGGTGTTACTTCTTGTTGCGACGCTGAACGCGAGTCCTCTTCAGAAGCTTGCGGTGCTTCTTCTTGGCCATACGCTTGCGACGCTTCTTGATGACAGAGCCCACGGAACAACCCTCGCTCACTCGGACCCACGCCCGTGAGAGACGGGAGTCCATACGACTGACGGAGGGCCTAGCCTACCCCCCGCTTCGCGTAAGCCGTAATCGTGCCCCGACCGAGGCCCTGAGCCGTGTCCGGACTACGCGCTCTGCAGCCGGACGTAGGACTCCTTGAGGTAGTCGTGGACCTCCTTCTCGGGGACCCGGAAGGAGCGGCCGACCCTGATGGCCGGAAGCTCTCCGCTGTGCACCAGGCGGTACACCGTCATCTTCGACACCCGCATGACCGCGGCCACCTCGGCCACGGTCAGGAAGACGACATCCTGGAGGGGGCGTTCGCCGGAACTCATGACCTCACCCGACCCTTACCCGTGTGCAAGGCACCGGCTTCCCCTCCGGTGACTCCACCGGCACACGTGTATCCCCAGAGTAGTTATGGGTGGTACCAGTGGGAAGAGGGGGAAGCTCACTCCTTGTACGGTGCGAGATCCGCCTGTTGCAGTACGTAGTCGCTCAGCGGTCTGTAGCACTCGGGGGGAGATCCGTCGTCCACCGGGACCACCACCGCGACCTCGCGCTCGGCCTCGGCGACGAACGGCGCCGGGTCGTTGGAGTCGGCGATCCCGGCGGCCGGGACACCGAGCCGGCCGGCCCCGCAGAGCCAGCCGTGGTCGCCCAGCACCAGGCCCGGCAAGGGGTGTCCGGTCCCGGCGAGCCGGTCGAGGACCAGCCGGACCGGTTGCGCGGAGTGGGTGTGCAGCAGCTCCCCGCGGCCGCGGTCGAGTCTGCCACCACGCGCCGATCCCCCGTCAAGACCCCGGACCACGGCGACCGGTCCGCGGTAGTCGAGCACGCAGCTGCGCTCGCCCTCCGGGGTGGGCTCACGGAAGCGCGTACCGCGCGCGGGAGTGAGCAGAGTGCAGCCGGCTGCTTCGAGCGCCCTGGCGATGGAGGTGTGAAACTCCGTCAGCCTGGTCGGGTGGCCGGTGCCGGCCAGCACGGTGGCCCGGCGTCGGGCGACGGAGCGCAGCAGCGCGGCCATCCGGTCGAGGGCGTCCAGGGCGAGGTCCGGGTCGATGGTGTCGGGGCCCTGGCCGCGGCCGAAGTCCGGGTCGACGCCGCAGCGCTCGGCCATCAGGGCGAGCACGGCGCCGGGACCCCAGCGGCCCTGGGGGGCCAGTCCCATCAGGGCGGTGGGGTCGCCCTGCCCGAACAGCCGGTAGCTGCGGAGGTTCTTCTGCCGGCTGGTCGGGATGTTCCCGCCGGCCAGCCGGCGGTGCAGCAGGTGGGCGCGCAGCGCCGCACGGGCGCTGTCGACGGGCGCGGGGCGGGGATTCACGGGATCAGGCCGTGGTGCGGGAGGACGGCGCGGCGGGCCGCCAGGATGGCCTGGTCGAGACGGTCCCCGGGGTCGTAGCCGTGGTCGTGGAAGTCCCGCCAGTGCGGTTCGACGCCGTCGGTCATCCGCAGCGGGGCCTGCTGCCGGGTGCGCCGGTAGACCTCGGCGCGCCACTGCGGCGGGGTCTCGGCGGCCGGGTCGACGGGGCGGCCGGCGGCGGTGGCGACCAGGTGGGTCCAGGCTCTCGGGACCACGTCGACCACCGCGTACCCGCCGCCGCCGAGCGCCAGCCAGCGGCCGTCGGCGTGCTCGTGGGCCAGCTGGTGCAGGGCCTCGGTGACCAGGCGCTGGGCGTCCAGCGAGACCGCGAGGTGGGCGAGGGGGTCCTCGACGTGGGTGTCGGCGCCGTGCTGGGTGACCAGGACCTGCGGGCGGAAGGCGGCCAGCAGTTCGGGCACCAGGGCGTGGAAGGCGCGCAGCCAGCCGGCGTCGCCGGTGCCGGCCGGCAGCGGCAGGTTGGCGGCGGAGCCGGGGGCGTCGGGGCCGCCGGTCTCGGTGGACCAGCCGGTCTCCGGGAAGAGCGTCGCCGGGGATTCGTGCAGTGAGACGGTCAGCACCCGGGGGTCGTTCCAGAACGCGGCCTGGACGCCGTCGCCGTGGTGGACGTCGACGTCCACGTAGGCGACGCGTTCGGCGCCGAGTTCCAGCAGCCGGGCGATGGCGAGGGCCGGGTCGTTGTAGACGCAGAAGCCGGCGGCCTTGGCGGGCATGGCGTGGTGCAGGCCGCCGGCGAAGTTGACGGCGTGCGGGGTCTCGCCGCGCCAGACGGCCTCGGCGCCGGCCACCGACTGGCCGGCGATCAGCGCGGACGCCGTGTGCAGGCCGGGGAAGGCCCAGTTGTCCTCGGTGCCGAGGCCGTGCGCGGGGTCGGCGGTACCGGGGTGCGCGGCGACCCGGCGGACCGCCTCGACGTACCCGGCGGTGTGCACCAGGCGCAGCGTGGAGTCGCCGGCGGGCGGCGCGGAGCGCAGGGCGACGCCCGGCCCGGTGTCCAGGCCGAGGGCCTCGACCAGGCGCATGGTGAGCGCGAGGCGGGTCGGGTCCATCGGGTGTCCCGGGCCGAAGTCGTAGCCGGTCTCGGCCTCGTCCCAGAACAACTGCAGGCCGCAAGGGGTCTCACGCTCGGCTTCGGGCATGGCCCCACGGTAGTGGGTGCGCCGGGGCGGGTCCCGGACGGCCCCCGGCCGCCGTGGGCGGGGTGTCCGGCGGGGCGGGTCAGCTGTGGACGGGCTCGCCGCGGCGGGCCGCGGCCGGGGCGAAGTGGCCGGAGAGCGGGAGGATCAGCAGCACCAGGAGCATCGGCGCGAGCAGCGCCCAGCGGTAGGAGGAGGCGTCGGCGACGGCGCCGACCAGCGGGGAGCCGATCAGGAAGCCCACGTAGTTGAACAGGTTGAGCCGGGCCACCGCGGCGTCCGAGTCGTCCGGGAAGAGCCGGCCGCCGGCCGCGAAGACCTGCGGGATGATCGCGCAGATGCCGAAGCCGAGCACGGTGAAGCCGGCGATGGCCGCCCACGGTCCGGGCGAGAGGGCGGCCAGCAGGAAGCCGAGCGCGGCCAGCGCGGAGCCCGCCCGGACCACCGGGACGGCGCCGAAGTGCTGCACGGCCCGGTCGCCGACGGTTCGTCCGACCAGCATCGCCAGCATGTAGCCGAGGTAGGAGAGTTTGGCGACGTCGTCGGGGCTGTCCAGGCCGTCGGTGAGGTACTTGACGCTGTAGTTGGAGACCGAGGCGTCGGCGATGTACGCGACCGCCATGGCGAGGCACAGCGGCAGCAGCGGCTTCCAGGGGATCGAACGGGCGGCGGCCTCGGCGGCCTCCCGGACGGCGTCGCCGAGTTCGGCCCGGCCGGCGAAGCGGGTGCCGGCCAGCAGGGCGAGCGGGATCAGCACCGCGGCGGCGCCGCCGAACAGCGCGGGCAGGCCGAGGTGGTAGTGCGCGCCGAGGCCGGCGACGGCGGCGCCGATGATGCCGCCGAGGCTGAACGCGGCGTGGAACCCGATCATGATGCTGCGGCCGTAGCGGTGCTGGAGGCCGACGCCGAGCATGTTCATCGAGGCGTCGAGCGCGCCGACCAGCAGGCCGAACGCGCCGAGCGCGAGGCCCAGTTCCCACAGCCGGTCGCCGAAGCCGGTCAGCCCGAGGGTCAGGCAGACGGCGGGCTGGACGACCCGCAGCACGGCCCGGGCGCTGGTGCGCTTGACCAGGTGCTCGGAGGTGATCGAGCCGACCCCGGCGAGGATCGGGACGGCCGCCAGGAAGACCGGCAGCAGGCTGTCGCTGAGCCCGTAGCGGTCCTGGATCTCGGGGATGCAGGTGACCAGCAGGGCGAAGGTGACGCCCTGCAGCAGGAAGGCGGCGGCGAGCGCCGCCCGGGCCTGCCGGAGCCGTTCGGTGACGACTGTGTCCTGCATCTGCCGACCTCGCTCAGCCTCCGGCGCTACCGGCCGGTACGACGATGTTGGCGAGAGCGTAGGTGCTGCGGGGGCTTTCCGGGAGGGGTGCGACGCGAACGGGTCCCGATCCGCCGCAACGGGTCAGGCCGGCCGGCCGAGCACCAGGCCGGGCACCAGGCCGAGGTCGGTCAGCAGACCGGTCGCCCCGGCGGCGGTGAGCCGGTCGGGGTCGGTGAGCGCCGCGTAGCCGTACACGTCCATGCCGGCGGCGCGGGCGGCGAGCACCCCGTTGGGGCTGTCCTCGATCACCAGGCAGCGGGCGGGCGCCACCCCGAGTGTCCGGGCGGCGTGCAGGAAGAGGTCGGGGGCGGGCTTGCCGACGCCGACGTCCTGGGCGCTGAAGATCTGCTCCTCGGCCAGCAGCGGGCGCAGGCCGGTGAGGTCGAGCGCGGTCCGGATCCAGATGTGGTGGGCGGAGGAGGCCAGGCAGTACGGGACCTCGTGCTGCTGGAGGGTCTTCAGCAGCTGTTCGGCGCCGCGCACCGCGGTCAGTTCGGCGGTGAAGGCGTCGAAGACCCGGGCGTGGAACAGCTCGTCGAAGCCGTCCGGGAGGGTGGCGCCGTGCCGTTCGCGGATCACGTCGTGGATCTTGTGCGCGGCGCAGCCCATGTAGTCCTGGTAGGAGTCCTCGACGGTGGTGGGGAAGCCGAGTCCGGTCAAGTACTCGGCGAGCACCCGGTTGGAGATCGGCTCGCTGTCCACCAGGACGCCGTCGTTGTCGAAGATCACCAGGTCGTAGCTCACCCGCCCGAGCCTACTTGCCGCCGGAGGCCAGCTCGCGGGAGCGGTCACGGGCGGCCTCCAGGGCGCCGAGCATGGCGGCCCGCACGCCGTGGTTCTCCAGCTCGCGGATGGCGGCGATGGTGGTGCCGGCCGGGGAGGTGACCGCCTCGCGCAGCTTCACCGGGTGCTCGCCGGAGTCGCGCAGCATGATCGAGGCGCCGATCGCGGACTGCACGATCAGGTCGTGCGCCACCGTGCGGGGCAGGCCGAGCAGGATGCCGGCGTCGATCATGGCTTCGACCAGGAAGTAGAAGTACGCCGGTCCGGAGCCGGACAGTGCGGTGGCCGCGTCCTGCTGGGACTCCGGCACCCGCAGCGCCTTGCCGACCGAGCGGAAGATCTCCTCGGTACGGGCCAGGTGCGCCTCGGTGGCGTGCGAGCCGCCGGAGATCACGCTCATCCCCTCGTCCACCAGGACGGGCGTGTTGGGCATCACCCGCACCACCGGCGTCCCGGCCGCGAGGCGGTCCTCGAACCAGGTGGTCGGGATGCCCGCGGCGGCCGACACCACCAGCCGGTCGGTGGCCACGTGCGGCGCCAGCTCGTGCAGCAGCACCCCCATGTCCTGCGGCTTGACCGCCAGGATCAGGGTGTCGGCCAGCTTGGCGGCATCCGCGTTGGAGACGGCGGTGATGCCGTAACGGGCGGTCAGCTCCTCGGCGCGCTCGGGGCGGCGGGCGGTCACCAGGACGTCGCCCGGGTCCTTGCCGGCCCGCAGCAGACCGGAGAGCAGGGCCTCGCCGATCTTGCCGGTGCCCAGGAAGGCGATCTTCTGTCCGGGTGCGCTGCTGCTCATGGCCGCTCCTTCGTACGGTGCTGCCGCCATCCTCGCACCGGGGCGGGCGCCGGCGGGGCAGCCGTCCACGGTGCGGATGCGGTCGGTGCGAACGCGCTCGGGCGTCCGGGGGCTCGGGCGTCCGGGGCTCAGGCGTCCGGGGGCACGGTGGTGTCGACGGTGACGCCCAGCCAGGCCAGCAGCGGACGGCACGGGCGGCAGGGCAGGTGGGCGGTGGTCCGCGGCGGCGCTCCGGTGACGTGCAGCAGGGCGAGGGTGGCGCCGGCGAGCTCCTGCGGGAGCCGTTCGGCCCGGCGGTCGGCCAGGTCCAGCCAGCCGGTCAGGACGGTCAGTTCGGGGCAGGAGCCGGCGGCGGGGCCGAGCAGCTCGACCAGCAGCGGGTGCGGCGGCGGGTGGCCGGCGGCGGACACCCAGCGGACCACCTGCGGCAGGCTGCCCGGGACCCGCAGGGTGGCGATGAAGGCGGGCAGCAGGCCGCCCTCGCCGGGCCTGCGGGTGGCCGGCACCCCGGTGCGGACCGCGCGGGCCTCCCTGATCGCGGCGGACACCTCCAACGCGTTCAGTCCCCGGTTGCGGGCCACGTTTCCTCCGTCTCGGCGCGGTTCGCCCTGCTCAACTGCGCGGGACCGGCCGAGGTCACCGTCCGGGCGCGGCCCGCGGGACTACCGTGGGGAGGATGGACCGGACCTGGGACCCCGATGCCCCCGGAGTGCTGGAGCTGCCCTCCGGGCGGCTGGTGCGGGGGCGGGCGCTGAGCCGGCCGCTGCCGGGCGGCCCGGTGCCCGAGTTCGCCGTGTACCTGCTCGGGAAGCCGCCGCCGGAGGTCGCCTGGGAGGCCCGGTGGCTGCGCTGGCCGGACTTCTGGGTCCCCGCCGACCGGGCGGCGGCCCGCGCCGTGCTGCGCGAGGCGTGGGAGCGGGCCCGGGACGAACGGGTGGAGCTGGCCTGCGCCGGCGGCCACGGCCGGACCGGTACGGCACTGGCCTGCCTGGCCGTCCTCGACGGAGTGCCGGCGGACCGGGCGGTCGCCTTCGTCCGGGAGCACTTCGACCCCCGGGCGGTCGAGACGCCGTGGCAGCGGCGCTACGTCCGCGGGTTCCCGGGCGGCCCCGCCGAGGGTCCGGGGGACGGCCCGGCGGGCGGTGTCCCGTAGGGGGAATCTCAGGGGCCGCGGCTCTGGCGTCCGGGGGCCGGCAGGCGCACCGTGGGGGTATGGGACACGAGGAGTTGTCGCGGCGCGAGAGCCGCCAGATCGCAGTCGCCTCGGCGACGCTGGGCCCGTGGCGGACCGCCTCGGCGGTCGGGGTCGTGGTCGCCGGGGCCGCGCTCACGGTGGATCTGATCACCGGGAGCTGGTCGTCGGACATCCTGGCCGGGCCGGTGGGGCTGGGCCTGTTCTTCTTCTTCCTGGTCGGAACGGTCGGCGGGAAGCTGCGGCGGGACACCGGGGACCGCCGGCTGCGCCGCTGGGCGGACGAGCACCCGTGGAGGTCGGCGCTGCCGGCGGCGGGCGCGCTGCTGGTGCTGAACACGCTGGCGCTGACCCTGCTGGGCAGCTGGGGTCTGATCGGGGCGGTGTTCAGCTCGCTGCTGCCGGCCGGACTGCTGCTGCTGGTGGCCGGGGTGGTCGGCTCGGTGAAGCAGGCCCGCGCCAAGGGCTGACGGCCCGCCACCCCGCCCGTACGGGCCCGCCCGGGGCGCCGGGCGCCCCGGCGAAACGGCGGAAACCGGCACCGAACGCTCACCCTCGCCGCACACCGCCCCCACCCTCTCGCAAGGGTGTCCGAGGGCGTCGGCATACTGACCGCGTGCCGATAGCCGAAGACCCCTCCCAGCGCCCCGCCGGCGACTCCCCTGACGACCCGTTCGACGGTCTCGTGCTCGACGAGGACTTCGTCAAGGGCGCGACCGTGAAGGAGGCTTCGGGCCGGGCCCGGATGCTCGGCGCGAAGTGGAAGCAGCAGCCGCCGGAGGCCGTACCTTTCCGGCACGAGGCCCAGCGGGTGCCGCAGATCCGCCGGCGCCGGTTCGGCCGCCGGGCCACCCGGGTGGACCCGTGGGGCCGCCGGCGGCGCACCGGCAACTGGCAGGCGCCGCTGTTCGTCGCACTGGCGGTCGCGCTGACCCTGGCGGCGCTCAACACCGGCCGGCTGCGCGACTGGTACCACCACGGGCAGGACGGTTCGACGGCCGACGGTCCCGCGGTGGCGACCCCGCTGCCGACGCTGCCGCCGGAGACCGCCTCCCCCACGGCCGCACCGCCCGCCGTCGACCCCGACACCCCGACCGTCGAGAACCCGTGGGCCGGCTCTCCGGCCGGGCAGTGGCCGGTCGGGGCCGCGGCGTTCGCCCTGCCGGAGCCGAGCGCCGTGGGCGCCTTCGGCGCGAAGCAGGTCGGCACCCAGCTGGAGCAGGTCCGCACCTACCTGACGTACAGCGCCCTGGACCCGAAGGTGATCTCCGGCGCCCGGCCGGACGCCGCACTGGCCATGCTGAGCAAGGAGGACCGGAGCCGGGCGGAGGAGCGGCTGGCGCACCCGACCCAGGACGAGAGCCCGGCCTGGGACTTCCCCCGCTTCGACCCGCAGAGCGCGGTGCTGGCCACCGAGGAGGTCCGGGTCCAGGGACGGATGACCTTCGAGGGTGACGGCGAGAACGGTGTCCTGGTCCACACCGACTTCACCTTCGTGTACGCGCTCCGCCCCGGCCCCCACCCGGACAAGGGCGTCGGCGCGCAGGGCGGCGGCGCCAACCCGGTCTCCTGGCAGGCCGCACCGGCCGACACCCCGGGCGCTTCCGGTCCGGTGGCCCGGACGATCATCCGCTCCGCGATGGACTTCCGGTTCCCCGACCCCCGGCGGTTCCGGGTCGAGGCCGGGAAGCTCTATCTGAACGGCTACAAGGGTGAGGGCGGGAACAGCGGCTGCGACCAGTCGGACGGCTTCTTCCACCCGATGTTCCCCGTGCTGCGCAACGACGCCGGGGCGTCCCCGTCGGCGGGTGCGCCGACGGTCGACCCGTACGACCGCAGCCGGCAGCTGGACGGCGGCGACGGGCAGTGCCGGAACTCCTCCCGCACCTGACGCCGGCTGCCGGGCGTCAGCCGCGCCGCTTGCGGCCGGGACGCCCGGCGGAGGCGGCGTCCCGGCGCCGCGCGTGCTGGGCGAGGGCGCGTTCGTGCTCGGCCCGCCGCAGGCTCTCGCCCGGGGCCTCGACCAGGCTGCGGACGAAGTACGCGGCCAGCGCGCCGACGCCGCCGATCATCCAGACCGCGCCGAGCGACCGGTCCTCGGTCATCCAGCCGGTCAGGGCGGCGCGGCCCTCGGTGAGCACCTTCCAGGTGCGGACCGCGGCCAGGGCGGAGCAGATCGCGATGGCGCCGGTCAGCAGCAGGTTCACGAAGCCGCCGGCGTCGGACATCGCGACCCCGGACACGGCCAGGCGCAGCACCAGGGCACCGGCCGCCACGCACAGCAGCGCGCCGAGCGGGACCAGCACCCGGCGTACCCGGTAGCCGGTGCCTCGCTCGACCCAGCTGGTGCCGTACCAGCGGATCGGTTCGGGCCGGGGGCCGTCGGTGCCTGGGGTGCTCCGTGTGTCGTCCACGGCTCCGATTATGGCCCGACGACGCGGCCGGACCACGAACGGAGCCGTCCCCGGCCGGGGACGGCTCCGTCACACCGCGCGGGTACGGGGTCAGCCGAGCTTGCTGACGTCGCGGACGGCGCCCTTGTCCGCCGAGGTGGCCATCGCGGCGTACGCCTTGAGGGCCGCGCTGACCGGGCGGACCCGGTTCTTCGGGCGGTAGCCGCCCTCGGCCTCCAGCTTGAGCCGTCGCTCGTGCAGCTCCTCGAAGGAGACCTTCAGCTCGACCGAGCGGCCGGGGATGTCGATGGCGATGAGGTCGCCGTCCTCGACCAGCGCGATGGTGCCGCCGGAGGCCGCCTCGGGCGAGGCGTGGCCGATCGACAGGCCGGAGGTGCCGCCGGAGAACCGGCCGTCGGTGATCAGCGCGCAGGCCTTGCCGAGACCGCGGCCCTTGAGGAAGGAGGTCGGGTAGAGCATCTCCTGCATGCCGGGGCCGCCCTTGGGGCCCTCGTAACGGATGACCACCACGTCGCCCTCCTTGACCCGCTTGGTGAGGATCGCGTCGACGGCGTCCTCCTGTGACTCCAGCACCACCGCCGGGCCGCTGAAGGTCCAGATCGACTCGTCGACACCGGCGGTCTTCACGATGCAGCCGTCCTCGGCCAGGTTGCCGTACAGCACGGCCAGGCCGCCCTCGACCGAGTAGGCGTGCTCGACGCTGCGGATGCAGCCGCCGGCGGCGTCGGTGTCCAGGCTGTCCCAACGCTCGGACTGCGAGAAGGCGGTGGCCGAGCGGACGCAGCCGGGGGCGGCGTGGAACAGCTCGACGGCGGTCGGCGACGGCGAGCCGCCGCGGATGTCCCAGGTCTTCAGCCACTCGGCGAGCGAGTCGGAGTGCACGGTGTGCACGCCTTCGTTGAGCAGCCCGCCGCGGTACAGCTCGCCGAGGATGGCGGGGATGCCGCCGGCCCGGTGCACGTCCTCCATGTAGTAGCTGCCGTTGGGCGCCACCTTGGACAGGCACGGCACCCGGCGCGAGATGGCGTCGATGTCGCGCATGTCGAAGTCCAGCTCGGCCTCCTGGGCGGCGGCGAGCAGGTGCAGGATGGTGTTGGTCGAGCCGCCCATCGCGATGTCCAGCGCCATGGCGTTCTCGAACGCGGCGCGGGTGGCGATCGAGCGCGGCAGGACGGTGTAGTCGTCCTGGTGGTAGTGGCGCTTCGTGATGTCGACGATGGTGCGGCCGGCGTCCTCGTACAGCGCCCGGCGGGCGGTGTGGGTGGCCAGCGTGGAGCCGTTGCCGGGCAGCGACAGGCCGATCGCCTCGGTGAGGCAGTTCATCGAGTTGGCGGTGAACATGCCCGAGCAGGACCCGCAGGTCGGACAGGCGTTCTCCTCGATGATCGCGATGTCCTCGTCCGAGACGTTCTCGTTGACGGCGTCGGAGATCGCGTTGACCAGGTCCAGCTTGCGCACGGTGCCGTCGACCAGGACGGCCTGGCCGGCCTCCATCGGACCGCCGGAGACGAACACGGTCGGGATGTTGAGGCGCAGCGCGGCCATCAGCATGCCGGGGGTGATCTTGTCGCAGTTGGAGATGCAGATCAGCGCGTCCGCGCAGTGCGCGGAGACCATGTACTCGACCGAGTCGGCGATCAGGTCGCGCGAGGGCAGCGAGTAGAGCATGCCGTGGTGGCCCATGGCGATGCCGTCGTCGACCGCGATGGTGTTGAACTCGCGCGGGATGCCGCCGGCCTCCTTGATCGCCTCGGAGACGATCCGGCCGACCGGCTGGAGGTGGGTGTGGCCGGGCACGAACTCGGTGAACGAGTTGGCCACCGCGATGATCGGCTTCCCGAAGTCCTCCCGGGCTACGCCGGCCGCCCTGAGGAGCGCGCGGGCGCCTGCCATGTTGCGACCGTGGGTGACCGTACGGGACTTCAGCTCGGGCACTGTGCTCCACTCCTTCGGAGGCTGCTGGCGGCCGCTGCGCTGGTGGGAGGGTGCGGCGCGCTGTAGCTACCGAGCGTACGCTCCCGGTCCAGCCGGCGGACGGAGCGTCCGCGATCCGGTCAGCCGGCGGTGACGCCGACCGAGAGGGTGAGCCGCCAAGGCTGGAGCACCCAACCGTCCGGGAACTCGGCCAGCAGGGCGGCCCGCTCGGCGGCCAGGATCCGGTCCCTGACCTCGGCCGGCAGCACCGCGAAGTGCGAGCGGGAGCCGAACTCGGCGACCAGGCCGTCCACGGTGGTGCGGCGCTCCCAGGCCAGCTCGGCCTCGGCCAGCCGCAGGCCGTGCTCGGCCAGCGGCTCGGCGGTGCTGTCCGGCCGGACGTGGGGGTGGTACGGGGTGAGCGCGGCCACCAGCCGGTCGCGCGAGGCGGCCAGCCACGGGACGCTGCTGTCGGGGTGGTTCCACCACACGGCCAGCGCGCCGCCGGGGCGCAGCACCCGGACCGCCTCCGGGACGGCGCGGGCCGGGTCGGTCCAGTGGAAGGCCTGGGCGTAGGTGATCAGGTCGGCGGTCGAGTCGTGGAACGGCAGTTCCTCGCCGCCGGCCCGCACCAGCGGGGTACCGGGCGCCGCCGCGAGCAGTTGGGCGGCCATCCCGGCGCTCGGTTCGACGGCCGTCACCCGGGCGCCGCGGGCCTGCAGCAGCCGGGTGGCGATGCCCGTCCCGGCGCCGACGTCCAGCACGTCCGCGCCGCGCAGCGGGCGGCCGGTCAGGCGTTCCAGCTCGTCGAACAGCTCCGGCGGGTACGAGGGCCGGTGGGCCTGGTACTGGGCGGCCACCGGGCCGAAGGACATGGCGTAGTCGCGGTGCTGAAGACCGGTCATGGAACTCCCCCTCCGTATCCGGACAGCCTACGTGGCGGGCCGGTGCGGCGGGCCGGGTCCGCAGCCCGGCCCGTGGATCGGGGACGGGGACGGGGACCGCGCCGGTGGATCAGGGGCGGCGGGCCGGGGTGGCCAGGTGCAGGCGGGTGAAGGCGAGCGCCTCGGCGAGGTCGGCCTCGCGCTCGGCGGGCGAGGCGGAGCGGCGGGTGTTGACCTCCAGCACCACGTGGCCGTCGAAGCCGGTGCGGGCGAGCTGCTCCAGCAGGGCCGCGCAGGGCTGCTTGCCGCGCCCGGGGATGAGGTGCTCGTCCTTGCCGGAGCCGGCCCCGTCGGCGAGGTGGACGTGGGCCAGCCGGTCGCCCATCCGGCCCGCCATCTCCAGGGCGTCGATCCGGGAGGTGGCGGCGTGCGAGAGGTCGATGGTGAAGTGCCGGTACTCCTCCTCGGTGACGTCCCACCCGGGCGAGTAGGCGAGCATCTCGCGGTCCCGGTAGCGCCACGGGTACATGTTCTCCACCGCGAACCTGACCTCGGTCTCGCCCGCCATCCGGTGGATCCCCTCGACGAACTCCCGGGCGTACTGCCGCTGCCAGCGGAACGGCGGGTGCACCACCACGGCGTCCGCGCCGAGCTTCTCGGCGGCCGCCCGGGCCCGGACCAGCTTGGTCCACGGGTCGGAGGTCCAGACCCGCTGGGTGATCAGCAGGCAGGGCGCGTGCACCGCCAGGATCGGGATCCGGTGGGCGTCGGAGAGCCGGCGCAGCGCCTCGACGTCCTGGCTGATCGGGTCGTTCCAGACCATCACCTCGACGCCGTCGTAGCCGAGCCGGGCGGCCAGCTCGAAGGCGGTGGCGGTGTTGGCGGGGTACACCGAGGCGGTGGACAGGGCGACCTTGGTGTCCGGGATGTGCAGGCCGGGGTGGGGCGGCAGCACCAGGCGGTCGGTGGTGCGCAGCAGCGGGGCCCGGCGGGCGGCGGCCTTGGCGGCCCGGGCGCTCTTGACGGCCTTGGCCGCCTTGGCGACCTGCGCGGCCTTGGCGGTCTTCACCGCCTTGACGGCCTTCGCGGCGCGGGCGGCACGGGCCCCGCGGGGGCCGGGTGCGGCGCTGCCGGGCCCGTCGGCGGTACCGGGGTCGGCGGGCGGCGCGGGGTCC
>NZ_JAIZ01000755.1 GCF_000710465.2 Kitasatospora sp. MBT63
GCGGGCTTCGCCCGGCTGGGGGTGTGGGGTGACGGTGCGTGGGTGGTTCGGGGTGTGGGGGTTGGGGTGGTGAGGGGTGGTCAGGTGGTGGGGTCACTCGTTGGGGTGGTACGGGGGCGGGCTTCGCCCGTTCCGGTGCATCAAAGACAGCCAGCCGCTAGACTTTGGGGTGCCGGGCCGGTGCTGGGCGATTCCTTGGGGCTCGTGATCGCGCAGTTCGACGGGTCCAACTCGATTTCTCTTGAATGGATGGTGAGTGGCTGTGATCGTGCGAGACGATAACGGCGCTGTTCTGCCGGATCCGGAACAGGCTGCGCCTGCCGATCTCTGGCGGGTACTCCGGCTGCTCCCGGCCCTGGCTGACGACATGGAGCGGGAGCCTCACAGCTTCACGGTCGCCGGTCCGCTGCTGATCGCCCAGTACGAGCGGGTTGCCGAGCTCAGCGAGTGGGTGACGAGGTGCACCCATGCCCTGCACGACGAGCTGGCCGATGACCTGCACGGCCGTCAGGAGCAGCCTGGCGAAGACTGAGTCGGAGCCGCGTGAAACGCCCCGCCTGATGCTTGGCGGGGCGGACTCGAAATGTCGTGGCGGCTTTTCTGTCGAGTCGCATGAATTCCGGTGAATGGAGAGAGCCGTCATGGCGAAGAAATTGCGCCTGAACCAGGAAGAGGCGTGCGACTCGGCAGTACGACTTCTGACGCCTCCGGCGTCGGGTCTGGTGCCGC
>NZ_JAIZ01000756.1 GCF_000710465.2 Kitasatospora sp. MBT63
CCCGGTGCCGCCCGTCGGCGTTCCCGCGCGGCCGCGGCGGCCGCCGGCCGGCCGCCGCAGCGCCCGGCTACCGCCGCGCCGTCAGGGTCGCCCCCACGCTCGCCGCCACCACGCAGCCGATCCCCGCGACCTGCACCCACCCCAGCAGCTGGTGCAGCACCACCAGCCCGACCAGCGCGCTCACCGCCGGGTCCAGGCTGACGATCACGCTGAACACCCGCTGCGGCATCCGCCGCAGCGCGGTCATCTCCAGCGCGTACGGGATCACCGGGAACAGCATCGCCACCCCGGCGACCGCGAGCAGCAGCAGCGCGGGCGCCGACGCGGACGCGAGCCCGTGCCAGGCGTCGGCCGCGCCGAACGGCGCCAGCACCAGCGCGCTGATGCCGAACGAGACCGCCAGCCCCTCGAAGCCCTTGAACGCGGCCCCGACCTTGTCGGTGAACAGGATGTACCCGGCGTAGCAGGCCGCCGCCCCGAACGCGCAGGCCAGCCCGGCCGGGTCCAGCCGGGCGCCGCCCGAGCCCTCGCCCAGCAGCGTGAGCAGCACCACGCCGCCGCCCGCCAGCAGGGCCCAGAGCAGGTGCGACAGGCGCCGGGCGAGCGCCAGCGCGACCGCGAGCGGCCCGAGGAACTCGATGGTGGAGGCGGTCCCCATCGGCAGCCGGTCCACCGCCCCCGCGAACAGCAGGGTCATCCCGGCCGAGGCGACCCCGAGCAGCACGGCGAGACCCAGGTCGCGGCGGCTGCGCCCGCGCAGCCGCGGACGGGTGACGGCCAGCAGCAGCCCCGCCGCGACGACGAGCCGCAGGAAGGTCGCCCCGCCGACACCGAGCACGCCGAACAGCGGCTTGGAGGCGGCGATGCCCAGCTGGACCGCGAACATGGCCGTCACGCACAGAAGCGGCGCCGGGATGCTTCCCAGGCGCCGCTTCGGTCCGGTGGTCCGGGGGCCGGCCGTTGGCCGGCCGCTCCCGGCCGTGCTGCCGGGTGGTGGATCCGTGGTGACCGAGGGCGCCGCCCCGCGTCGTCGCCAACCACCACGCTCGCCGGCCGGCTCGCCCTTGGGGGAGGGCGGCATGGCAAGGGCGCCGACGGGGACTCCGTCGGCGGGGGTCGGGGCCGGACGGGTCGGGACCACGGTGGTCGGATCGCAGGGGTTGGCAGTGGGCATGGGAACGAGTGTGACGTAAGGGGTCCAGATGCTCCAAACTCATTACCGAAATCTGAGACAACGCCGCCGACCAGGTGAAACGGTCCGGCCGGACCGCGCGTCGCCCCGATGGTGTGATGGTGGATCAGTAGCACTGGAGGGTGCGCTACTTAGGTCCGGCCGCCCTCACCGCAGCCTCACTGGTCCTGCTCCTCGCCACGGACGGCGCCCTCCTGAACCCCGCCACCGCACTGCGCCCGGCCGCCACCGGCACCGCCGCCACGGACGCCGCGGCGGCCGGTGAGGCCACCGC
>NZ_JAIZ01000757.1 GCF_000710465.2 Kitasatospora sp. MBT63
CCCCGGCACCCCGCCCCCTGCGCCCTGACCCCTACCTCCCGGCCCCGTCCGGGCGCCCCGGTCTCGGGGGCGACGTCATCCCGTAGCCCGGGGGCGGGTCATCCCGGAGGAGGAGGGCCGCCCCCGCCGCCCCCGACCGTGCGGGGTACGGCCAACCGTCCGGCAGGCCGACAGCCTGCGCCGATGCGCCACGGAGGATGGATCCGATCCACGATCCCCTTTCCGGCAGGAGCCCTCCCGTGACCACGATGACGA
>NZ_JAIZ01000758.1 GCF_000710465.2 Kitasatospora sp. MBT63
TGGGCGGGCCGGCGATCCGGTCGTGCACCGGGCCGGGGCGGCGGGCGGGGGCGCCGCGGCCGAAGGCCAGCACCTGCTCGCGTTCGGCGTCGGTGAGCAGCTCGATCGCGTCCAGGGCGGGCGCCGGGTCGGCGCCGGCGGCGGCGAGCACCCGCAGCAGCTGGTCGGCGAGCCGCTCGGCGAAGGCGGCGTCGAACAGGTCGGTGGCGTACTCCACCGCCAGCCGGTCCCGGTCAAGTACCACGGTGAGGTCGAACCGGCCGCGTTCGGCGGGGAGTTCGCCGTCGAAGTGGACGGTGGCGCCGGGCAGCCGGACCTCGGTGAGTTCGGGCTGCTGGAGCACCAGCATCACCTGGAACACCGGGTGGTGGGCCCGCCGCCCGGCCGGCATCAGCTCCTCCACCAGCCGCTCGAACGGCAGCGCCCGGTGGGCGTACGCCCCGGCGGTGACCGCCCGGACCCGGTCGACGAGTTCGGCGAAGTCCGGCCGGCCGCCGAGGTCGACCCGGAGCGGCAGGGTGTTGACGAAGCAGCCGACGGTCGACTCGAAGGCGGCCCTGGGCCGGTCGCCGACCGGGGTGCCGACCACCAGGTCGCGCTGCCCGGTGCAGCGGTGCAGCACGGTCAGCAGGCCGGCCAGCAGCACCATGTACGGGGTGGCGCCGAGTCGCCGGGCGGTCCGTTCCAGGGTGGTGCGCAGCCCGGCCGGCAGGCGGCGGGCGGCGGTGGCGCCGCGGAAGCCGGGCTGCGGCGGGCGGGTCTCGCCGGGGGTGAGGTCGAGCAGCGGCGGGGCGCCGTCCAGGGCGCGGGTCCAGTACTCCAGCAGGGCGGGGTGCCGGTGCTGCTGGGCCTGTTCCCAGCGGGCCGGTTCGGCGGGGCCGGGGCCGGCCGGGCGGTCGGCGGGGCGCCGGCCCTCGGCCAGGGCCGGGTAGACCTCGGCCAGGTCGGCGAGCAGGATCTCCACCGAGCGTCCGTCGACGGCGATGTGGTGGATCGTCAGGCAGATCTCCCAGCGCCGCTCGCCGGTCCGGGCCAGGGTGGCGCGCAGCAGCGGCGGGGCGGTCAGGTCGAACGGCCGGGCGGTCTGCGCGGCGAAGCGGTCGGCGGCGGAGCCGGGTGCGTCCCGCAGGTCGACCGTCTCGACCAGGTCGTCGGCGCCGCCGGTCCAGGGCAGGATCCGCTGGCGCGGGCCGTCCGGGGTGTCGAGGTAGGCGGTGCGCAGCGCGGGGTGGCGGCGGACCAGTTCGGCGATGCTCTCGGCGAGGGCCCGCTCGTCGACGGCGGGGCCGGCCTGCGGGTCGGCGGTGACGGTGAGGCCGACCGAGACGTTGGAGATGGCCCGGTCGGGCGCGAACTGGTCGATGAACCAGTGCCGGGCCTGGGCCGAGCTGAGCGGGGCGTCGCCGTCGGCGGCGGCCGGCGCGGGCGGTGCCGGCGGCTGCCCGGGGCCGCCGGCG
>NZ_JAIZ01000759.1:0-210 GCF_000710465.2 Kitasatospora sp. MBT63
GGGCGCTGGCGGATCGCCGGAGCCGGCGCCTGCGGGTGAGCCATGCCTTCCACTCGGCCCACCTGGACGGCATGCTCACCGAGTTCGCCGAGGTGGTGGGCAAGCTCGCCTTCCAGCCGCCGGTGATTCCGGTGGTCTCCGACCTGACCGGCCGGCTGGCCGCCGCCGAGGAGCTGACCGACCCGGGCTACTGGGTGCGCCAGGTCCGTG
>NZ_JAIZ01000759.1:607-824 GCF_000710465.2 Kitasatospora sp. MBT63
CCGCCGCCGCCCGGTTCCCCGACGGCGAGGGCGCGCTGCTCACCGGCCGGATCTCGCTCGCCGACCACCCCTGGCTCGCGGACCACGCCGTCCAGGGCACGGCGATCGTCCCGGGCACCGCACTGCTGGAGCTGGCGATCCGGGCCGGTGACGAGGTCGGCGCGAGCGTGCTGGACGAACTGGTCGTCGAGGCGCCGCTGGTGCTGCCCGAGACGGG
>NZ_JAIZ01000760.1:0-3695 GCF_000710465.2 Kitasatospora sp. MBT63
ACGAACGCCCCGCGCCCCCACCCGCTCGCGCAGTCCCACCGCCCGCCTCCCCCGCCCCGCAGGGCCACGCACGAGGGCGCCCCCGCCGTGACCGTGGTCACAGAAGGGGCGCCCTCGACGGTGGTGCTGTTTAGTTGTCGCCGTCCTCGTCGATGAGGAAGCCGCGCATCGGCGCCGGCGCCTGCTGCATCGGCTGCGGAGGCTGCGGACGGACCGCCGCCATCGGCTGGGTCATCCCGGCGGGAGCCATCTGCGGAGCGCCGTTGCCGACACCCGACTGGCCACCGAAGGAGGGCTGGCCGCTGCCGCCGCCGAAGGAGCTCTGTCCGCCGAAGGACTGGCCGCCGCCGAACGACGGCTGGCCGCCGAAGCTCGGGGTGGCGCTGCTCATCGAGGACGCACCGGTCTGCGCCATCGACGACGCGGCCGGCGGAAGCGAAGCGGTGGCGGGGATCCGCGGCGGGGCGAGCGAGTCGTCCGCCTGCGACTCCAGCTGGCGCAGCTGGGTCTCCAGGTAGGACTTCAGGCGGGTGCGGTACTCGCGCTCGAAGGCACGCAGGTCCTCGACCTTGCGCTCCAGCGTCGCGCGGGCGGACTCCAGCGAGCCCATCGCCACGCGGTGCTTCTCCTGCGCGTCCCGCTCCAGGGCGTCGGCCTTGGCGCGGGCGTCCCGCTCCAGACCCTCGGCGCGGCTGCGGGCCTCGCCGACGATCTTGTTGGCCTCGGACCGGGCCTCGGAGATCGCCTGGTCGGCGGTCTGCTGGGCGAGCGCGAGCACGCGGGCCGCGCTGTCGCCGCCGGGGCCCTGCTGCTGCTGCGGCATGGGTGCGCCGAGCGGGCCGCCGAGCTGCTGCCCCATCGGGCCGCCCATCGGCTGCAGCTGCTGGCCGCCCATGGGCTGGCCCATCTGCTGCTGGCCCATCTGCTGCATCGGGTTGCCCATCGGCTGCAGCATCTGACCGCCCATCGGCTGCACCAGCTGCTGCTGGCCGCCCATGGTCTGGCCCATCTGCTGCTGGCCCATCTGCTGGCCGAGCTGCGGCTGACCCATCTGCTGCTGCATCGGGCCGCCCTGACCGGCCGGAAGCTGCGGGGCGCCGGACGGCAGGCCGAGGGGCTGGTTGCCCATCTGCTGCTGCGGGCCGCCCATCTGCTGCGGACCGGGGCCCTGCTGCTGGCCGGGCACCGGCGGGCCGGATATGGCGGCGGGCACCGGGGCGCCCGGTCGGGCGTCCTGGGGCTGCTGCTGCTCCTTGCGCATGTTGGCCTGGTTCTGCGCGGCAGCACGGGTGGCCGCCGCCAGCTTGGCGCGCAGGTCCTCGTTCTCGCGCAGCAGGCGTGTCAGCTCGGCTTCGACCTCGTCGAGGAAGGCATCGACCTCGTCCTCGTCATAGCCTTCGCGCAGCCGGACGGTCGTGAACTGCTTGTTCCGAACGTCCTCGGGGGTCAATGGCATCTCTTCACCTCAACGTGATCGTCGGCACTCCGGAATCCTGTCGCATCGCTCACACCGACAGGGACCGCACGAGCGAGATCAGGACATACACAATGATCATCAGAACGAAGAAGGACAGGTCGAGCGCCACGCCCCCGAGACGCAACGGCGGGATGAACCGCCGAAGAAGCTTGAGTGGCGGATCCGTGACAGTGTACGTGGCCTCCAGGACCAGGACCATGGCCTTGCCGGGTCGCCACGAGCGGGCGAACTGGAAGACCCAGTCCATGACGAGTCTGAAGAGCAGGATCAGCAGGAAGACGGTCAGCGCCCAGTAGAGCACCGCGCCGACGATCCCCATCTCGTCTCCCTCTCCCCCGCCAACATTCCGTCAGTCACACACTGTTGCTCGATCCACACATAAAGTCGTGGCCGGGTCAGCTCTGGTTGAAGAACCCACCCTCGGCGATCCGAGCCTTGTCCTCCGCCGTGACATCGACGTTAGCAGGAGACAGGAGGAACACCTTCTGGGTCACGCGCTCGATACTGCCGTGCAGACCGAAGACGAGTCCAGCGGCGAAGTCTACGAGGCGCTTCGCGTCGGTGTCGTCCATCTCGGTCAAATTCATGATCACAGGGGTCCCGTCACGGAACTGTTCCCCGATGGTACGGGCCTCGTTGTAGGTTCGAGGGTGAAGTGTGGTGATGCGGTAGGGCTCTCGTTCGTTCACTACCTTGGGCATGATCACCGGGGCGCTCTTCTCCACGTTGTGGCGTCGGTCGGGTGTGATGGACGACACGGGAGCCATCCGCGGCGCCTCCTGCCGGATCGGCACGGCGGCCGGCACCGGCTGGGGGGCGATGTGGGCGACCGGCGCCGGGGCGGGCTGGGTGGCGGCCGCGGACCTGAGGTCCTCGGTGCGGCCGGTCCGGATCGGCTCGGGGTCCGAGTCGTAGTCGTCGTCGGGGTCGTACCCCTGGCCGTCGTACGTCTCGTCCTCCACGAGGCCGAGGTAGACCGCCATCTTGCGCATTGCGCCGGCCATGCTCCTGTCTCCTCCGCTCTGTGGTGGATCGGCTCCGACCACGGTCTTCACCTGCGGTCTCCGCCACCCGCTCACGGGCCATCGGGCCGACGGCCCGTCAGGCCGGGAGCATGGGGGTTGCGGAGGTGCGATCCACGGTTCGCTAGCGCTCTGAAAAGCTGCTAGGTTCTGTCCTATTTTGTCCTGCAGTCTGATCTACTACCCGGTGACGTTACCCGAGCGGTGACCGCACTCCGAGTACCGCCGTCCCGACGCGTACATGTGTCGCTCCGGCCGCCACGGCCTGTTCCAGATCGCCGCTCATCCCTGCCGAAACCATCGTGGCAGCAGGATGGGCCGCGCGTACGGCGCTTGCGATTTCCGCCAGCCGCCCGAAGGCCGCCGCCGGATCGCCGGCCAGCGGGCCGGAGAGCGGAGCGACGGTCATCACACCGGCCAGTTGCAGCCCGGGCGTGTCGGCGATCAGGGCGGCCAGTTCCGGCACCTCGGCCGGCGCCACCCCGGCCCGGTGCTCCCCCTCGCCGGCCTCCTTGTCGAGGGCCACCTGCACCAGGCAGCCGAGCGGCGCCCGTTCGGCCTTGAGGACGGCGGCGGAGAGCGAGCCGACCAGCCTGGGCCGGTCGACCGAGTGCACCAGGTCCGCGTAACGGACCACCGAGCGCACCTTGTTGGTCTGCAGCTGACCGACGAAGTGCCAGGTCAGCGGCAGCTCCACACAGCGATCGGCCTTGGGCGCGGCGTCCTGGTCCCGGTTCTCCGCGACGTCGGTGACGCCGAGGGCGGCCAACAGCGCGGTGTCCTCGGCCGGGTAGGTCTTGGTCACCACCACCAGCGACACCTCGGAGCGCTCCCGCCCGGCCGCCGCGCAGGCGTCGGCGATCCGCCGCTCGACCACCTCCAGGTTGGTGCCGAGCTGCTCGTAGCGGGCGCGCTGCTGCTGCGTCAGGCCGGCCAGGAACGCGCTGCTTCCCGGGAACGGTCCGTAGAGGTCGTTCGTCATCAGAGTTCAGGGCCCAACCAGACGTGGCTCGCGAGCCGGCCGGCGTTGCTCGCGACAGTAGGAGTGGTGACCGACCGGCTCAAGGGTGCAGACAGATGATCGCACCAATTCGGTGGTCCTGCGGTCCACCTATCGCCCCGCCACACCGGCGGGTCCCCCCGATGCCGCCGGCCGCCGCAGGGGCGGCCGACGGGCTCGCAACACCACGGTGCCC
>NZ_JAIZ01000760.1:3772-3946 GCF_000710465.2 Kitasatospora sp. MBT63
CGGGCCGGACCGTCCGTCAGGACGGCCGGGGCTACTTCAGGAAGTCGGGGACGTCCAGCTCCTCGGCCGGGCTCTCCACGTACGGCTGACGGGCCGGCTGCACCTGCGGCGGCACCGGGGAGGCGGTCGCCGTGACCGGGGCGCTCTCCGACTGGCGGGGGCCCCCCCCCCCCC
>NZ_JAIZ01000760.1:4023-16303 GCF_000710465.2 Kitasatospora sp. MBT63
GGCGGGGCGCTCGGGCGCGGCCGCCGGGGCCGGGGTGGAGGCGGACTTCACCACCGGCTCGCGGACGATCGCCGGCGGCTGGCCGCCGTCGAAGCCGGCCGCGATCACGGTGACCCGGACCTCGTCCCCGAGCGCGTCGTCGATGACCGCACCGAAGATGATGTTCGCCTCGGGGTGGGCCGCCTCGCTGACCAGCTGGGCCGCCTCGTTGATCTCGAACAGGCCGAGGTCGGAACCGCCCGAGATGGAGAGCAGGACGCCGCGGGCGCCGTCGATGGACGCCTCCAGCAGCGGCGAGGAGATCGCCATCACGGCGGCCGCCTTGGCGCGGTCCTCGCCGCGGGCCGAGCCGATGCCCATCAGCGCGGAGCCGGCGTCGGACATCACGGACTTGACGTCGGCGAAGTCCAGGTTGATCAGACCCGGGGTGGTGATCAGGTCGGTGATGCCCTGGACACCGGAGAGCAGCACCTGGTCGGCCGAGCGGAACGCGTCCAGCACGCTGACCTGGCGGTCCGAGATGGACAGCAGCCGGTCGTTGGGGATCACGATCAGGGTGTCGACCTGCTCGCGCAGCGAGGCGATGCCGTCCTCGGCCTGGTTGGCCCGGCGGCGGCCCTCGAAGGTGAAGGGGCGGGTGACCACACCGATGGTCAGCGCGCCGAGCGAGCGGGCGATGTTGGCGACGACGGGCGCGCCGCCGGTGCCGGTGCCGCCGCCCTCGCCGGCGGTGACGAAGACCATGTCGGCCCCCTTGAGGACCTCCTCGATCTCCTCGCGGTGGTCCTCGGCGGCCTTGCGGCCGACATCGGGGTTGGCGCCGGCGCCGAGGCCCCGGGTGAGTTCACGGCCCACATCGAGTTTCACGTCGGCGTCACTCATGAGGAGGGCCTGCGCATCGGTGTTGATCGCGATGAACTCGACGCCCTTGAGCCCGACCTCGATCATCCGGTTGATGGCGTTGACACCACCGCCGCCGATTCCGACGACCTTGATGACTGCGAGGTAGTTCTGGGGTGCTGCCACGTCGAAGGCCTCTCGCCTCGAATTTCCGGGTCGGCTCCCTGTGTTGGTGAAGGCCGACGGATGTCGATGGGTGGGGAGCGCGCTTTCGAACGGATTGTCCGAAATGCCGACCACCGACCCGAACCCTGAACTTGAGGTTTAGGGTTACCGCTGCGCCTGTGTCACATCACTGTCTGACACAGCCTGGTGAAACAGGACAGTAGGTTGCGGGACGGCACGTGTTCAACGAACACGCCGAGCTTCCCTTTTTTCTTTTGAGCCTATGTGATCATCGACCCCTCGGCGAAACCGGGGTGACCACCAAGAGTCGGACCGGGGTCCCGACCCCGTCAATACCGCCCTCAGGCACAGAACTTACCGGATCATCCCGACACAGCCGGTGCGTCCGGCGCACTCACGTCATAATTCGACGCCTTCCGGCCGAGCAGCGCGGTCAGCACCACGGCCTTGCGCGCGGTCCGCTCCGGACTGCCCCAACGCACCGTCACCCCGTCGCGCAGCTGGAGCCGGATGTCGTCCCAGGAGTGCACCTGGACCGCGCCGGCCCGCTTGGCGACCTCCGCCGGCAGGCCCGCGGCCACCGTGACGGCGGCCCGCACCAGGGCCGGCCGGTCGATCACGCCCAGCGCCTCGTTCGCCTGCGCACTGAGCTGGAGCTCCACCACCGGTACGCCGTCCGGGGGTTGCGGTTCGTCGGCGAACTCCTTGCCGCCCGCGTCCACCTGCAGGTACGTCCCCCGGTCGGTGTGGACCGCGGCCACCGGCCGCCGTTCGGTCACCTTCACCCGGAGGGTGTGCGGCCAGCCGCGCCACACCTCGACGCCGGCCACCCTGGGCACCGCGGCGACCCGCTTCTCCACCGCGGCCAGGTCCACCCGGGCCAGCGGCCGGCCGTCCTGCACCCCGGCCGCCCGGCGCACCTCGTCCTCGCTCAGGTGCCCGCTCTGCAGGCCCTGGACGGCGACCTCGCGCACGTCCAGGGCCGAGGAGAGGAACACCAGCCAGCCGAGCGTGCCGGCCACCAGGGCGGCCAGCACGCACAGCACCACGACGCCCCGCCGGGAGAGCCGGATCCGGGGAGCGTGCTCCTCGGCGTCCTCCTCGTCCCGCGGCGAGCCGTCGAGGACCGGCGCGTCAGCCACGTCGGCGGCCGCCCCGGGCGGCATCGATCGCCTCGTAGACCATGCCGACCAGCAGCTCGTCGGCGTCCCGGCGGCCGAACTCGGCGGCCGCCCGGCTCATGTCCCAGAGCTTGCGCGGGTCGGTGAGCACCGGCAGGACGTTCTGCAGCACCCAGTCCGCGGTCAGCTCGGCGTCGTCGACCAGCAGGCCGCCGCCAGCCTTGACCATCGGCTGGGCGTTCAGCCGCTGCTCGCCGTTGCCGATCGGCAGCGGGACGAAGGCGGCCGGCAGGCCGACGGCGGCCAGCTCGGCGACGGTCATCGCGCCGGCCCGGCACAGCATCAGGTCGGCGGCGGCGTAGGCGAGGTCCATCCGGTCCACGTACGGCACGGCCCGGTACGGCGGCATCCCGGGGATGTCGTCGATCTGCGGCAGCTCGTTCTTCGGGCCGACCGCGTGCAGGATCTGCACCCCGTACTGCTGGAGCCGGGGGGCGATGGCCTGGATGGTCTCGTTCAGCCGGCGGGCGCCCTGGGAGCCGCCGGAGACCAGCAGGGTGGGCAGCCGCTGGTCGAGCCCGAAGTAGTGCCGGGCCTCCGGGCGGACCGCGTTGCGGTCCAGGGTGGCGATGGTGCGGCGCAGCGGGATGCCGATGTACCGGGAGTCGCGCAGCTTGGAGTCGGGCGTGGAGACGGCGACGAAGTCGCTGTACCGGGCGCCGATCTTGTTGGCCAGGCCGGGGCGGGCGTTGGCCTCGTGCACCACGATGGGCACCCCGGCGCGCTTGGCGGCCAGGTAGGCCGGCATCGCGACGTAGCCGCCGAAGCCGACCACGGCGTCCGCCTTGACCCGCTCGATGATCTCCTGGGCGGCCCGGACGGTGCCGCGCAGCCGGCCCGGGACGGTGATCAGCTCGGGGGTGGGCTTGCGGGGCAGCGGGACGGCCGGGATCAGCTCCAGGCTGTAGCCCCGCTCGGGGACCAGTCTGGTCTCCAGGCCGCGCTCGGTGCCGAGCGCGGTGATCCCGATCGACGGGTCGTGCCTGCGGAGGGCGTCCGCGAGGGCCATGGCCGGCTCGATGTGGCCGGCGGTTCCGCCGCCGGCGAGTACGACATGCACCGAAATTCACCGCTCCCTGCGCGGCGGCCGGGTGGCCTTGCGCGCTGTGGTCCGTCGTCGTGGCAGCACCCGGGCCAGGACGGGCCTGAGCCGGGAGTTCGAGCTCCGGGCGGCCATGGCCGCCTTCGCCCCCGGGGAGCTGCGCGCGAAGCAGAGCAGCACGCCGATGGCGCACATGGCCGACAGCATGGCGGAGCCGCCGTACGAGAACAGCGGGAGCGGGACGCCCGCGATGGGCAGGAGTCCCAGTGCGGAGCCCAGGTTGACCACGGCCTGCGCCATGATCCACGTGGTGGCCGCTCCCGCGGCGTAGCGGACGAACGGGTCCTTGGTGCCGAGAGCCACACGGATACCCGCATACCCTAGTGCCGCGAAGAGGCCGAGTACCGACAGCGTCCCCACCAGGCCGAGTTCCTCGCCGGTCGCGGCGAAGATGAAGTCGGTGTGGGCCTCCGGCAGCTGGCCCCATTTCTCCACGCCGGCGCCGAGTCCGGAGCCGAACGGGCCGCCCGCGGCGAAGGCGTACAGGCCGTGCAGGGCCTGGAAGCAGTTGAGGTTCGGGTCCGGTTTGGTGACGCCGACACAGCCGAGCCGGTCGAGCCGGTGCGGCACGGTGATGATCAGTGCGGTGCAGGCGACCACCGCGATGCCGAGGGTCGCGGCGAACAGCCGCATCGGGGCGCCGACCATCCACAGCAGGCCGAACAGCATCCCGATCAGGACCATGGTGGTGCCCATGTCGCCACCGACCATGATCAGCAGCATCAGCAGCACGGTGCCCGGCACCAGCGGGACCAGCAGGTGCTTCCACTGGTCGAGCATGTGGGTCTTCTGCTTGCGGGCCAGCAGGTCGCCGCCCCACAGGACCAGGGCGAGTTTGGCGAACTCCGAGGGCTGGATCTGGAAGAAGCCCAGGCTGATCCAGTTCCGGTTGCCGTTGACCTGGGTGCCGATGCCGGGCACCGCGACCAGCACCAGGCCCGCCAGCACCCCGAACAGCACCGGGTAGGCCAGTGCCCGCAGGCCCTTGACCGGGGCCCGGGCCAGCAGCACCGCGATGGCGGCGCCGAGCAGCAGGGCGACCAGCTGCTTGCGGAAGAAGAAGGTCATCGGCAGGTGGTTCTCGGTGACCACGTTCTGCGACGCGGAGAAGACCATCACCAGGCCGAGCACGACCAGCAGCAGGGTGGAGCCCAGGATCAGGTAGTACGGCGTCAGGGGCCGGTCCAGGGCGTAGCGGAAGCCGGCCCGGAAGGCCCGGGCGCGGGCGATCGGCCCGGCCGACTTGAAGGTGGTGGTGGTCGCCGAGATCAGTCTGAGCGGTGAGGACCGCTCGGGTGGGGCTGTGGTGCCCGCCTTGCCGTCGCCCGCCACGTCTCCCCGCCCTCGCCTCGTCCGCCGCCCGCCCCCGTCGGCCGCGGGCGGCCGGCCCGCCCGTGGGCCGGCCGGTCCGCCCGTGCGCGCCGCTACTTCTCCAGCTCCCGTACGGCGGCGGCGAACTGGTCGCCGCGCTGCCCGTAGTCGGTGAACATGTCCATCGACGCGCAGGCCGGGGCCAGCAGGACGGTGTCACCGGGCTGGGCGAGGCCGGCGGCCACCCGGACCACCTCGGCCATCGCCTCGGCGCCAGTCTGGCCCGCGGCGGCCTCGAACACCGGCACATCCGGGGCGTGTCGCGTCAGCGCCTCGCGGATCAGCGCGCGGTCCTGGCCGATCAGCACCACGGCCCGCAGCCGGTCCGCCGCGCCGAGCACCAGCTCGTCGAAGGTGGCGCCCTTGGCCAGTCCGCCGGCGATCCACACCACCGGCCGGTAGGCGGCCAGCGAGGCGGCGGCGGCGTGGGTGTTGGTGGCCTTGGAGTCGTCGATCCAGGTCACCCGGTCGACCACGGCGACCTCGGCGATCCGGTGGGCGTCCGGCCGGAAGGCGCGCAGGCCCTCGCGGACCGCCTTGGCGTCGACGCCGTAGGCGCGGGCCAGCGCGGCCGCGGCCAGCGCGTTGGCGATGTTGTGCGGGGCAGGCGGGTTGACGTCCTCGACGGCGCCGATCTCGGCGGCGTTCTTCTGCCGGTCGGGGACGAAGGCCCGGTCGACCAGCAGGCCGTCGACCACGCCGAACTGGGAGAGGCCGGGGGCGCCGAGGCCGAAGCCGATCGCCCGGCAGCCCTCCTCGACGTCCGCGCCGCGGACCAGTTCCTCGGTGACCGGGTCGGCCAGGTTGTACACGCAGGCGACCTGGTTGCCCTCGTAGATCCGGCCCTTGTCGGCGGCGTACGCCTCCATCGAGCCGTGCCAGTCGAGGTGGTCGGGGGCGAGGTTGAGTACGGCCGCCGAGTGCGGGCGCAGGCTGGGCGCCCAGTGCAGCTGGTAGCTGGAGAGCTCGACCGCGAGGACCTCGTACGGCTCCTCGGCGAGCACCGCGTCCAGCACCGAGACGCCGACGTTGCCGACGGCGGCGGTGCGCTTGCCGGCCGCGCGCAGGATCGAGGCGAGCATCCGGACGGTGGTGGTCTTGCCGTTGGTGCCGGTGATGGCCAGCCAGGGGGCCGGCTCGCCGGTGGCCGGCAGCGGGCGGCGCAGCCGCCAGGCCAGCTCGACGTCGCCCCAGACCGGGACCTCGGCCAGCGCGGCCTCGGTGAACAGCGGGCTGCTCGGCGGCCAGCCGGGCGAGGTGACGACCAGCCGGGTGCCCTCGGGCAGGGTCTCGCCGTCGCCGAGGCGGACGGTGATGCCCTCGGCCGCCAGGTCGGCGGCCTTGGCCTGCTGGGCGGGGCCCTCGCTGCCGTCCACCACGGTGACGAGCGCGCCGAGGCCGTGCAGGACCCTGGCGGCGCTGATCCCGGAGAGGCCGAGGCCGGCCACCACGACCGGCAGGCCCGGCCACTCGGGGTTCGGGGTCATCCGGCTACCCATCCTGCGTAGAAGAGTCCGAGGCCGACCGCGACGCACAGGCCCTGGATGATCCAGAACCGGACCACGATCAGCACCTCGCTCCAGCCCTTGAGTTCGAAGTGGTGCTGGAGCGGGGCCATCTTGAAGACGCGCTTGCCGGTCATCCGGAACGAGCCGACCTGGATGATCACCGACAGGGTGATCACCACGAACAGGCCGCCCAGCAGGGCGAGCAGCAGCTCGGTGCGGGAGCAGATGGCGAGGCCCGCGAGGGCGCCGCCGAGGGCGAGCGAGCCGGTGTCACCCATGAAGATCTTGGCGGGCGAGGTGTTCCACCACAGGAAGCCGAAGCAGGAGCCCATCAGCGCGGCGGCGACGATGGCGAGGTCCAGCGGGTCGCGGACGTCGTAGCAGTTGGCGGTGGCGGTGATCGCGTAGGCGCAGCTCTGGCTGTACTGCCAGACGCCGATGAAGGTGTAGGCGCCGAAGACCATCACGGAGGCGCCGGTGGCCAGGCCGTCCAGACCGTCCGTCAGGTTCACGCCGTTCGACATCGCGGCGATCATGAAGTACGCGAAGATCACGAACAGCACCGGGCCGACCGACCAGCCGAAGTCGCGCACGAACGAGAGGTGCTGCGAGGCCGGGGCGAGCCCGCGGTCGTCCTTGAACTGCAGTGCCAGGATGGCGAAGGCGAGACCCACCAGGGACTGGCCGGCCAGCTTCGCCTTGGCCCGCAGGCCGAGCGAGCGGCGCTTGACCACCTTGATGTAGTCGTCCAGGAAGCCGACCAGGCCCAGACCCGCCGTCAGGAACAGCACCAGCAGGCCGGAGGCGGTGGGCGACTCGCCCGTTATCGCCTTGGTCGCACCGTAGGCGATCAGTGTCGCCAGGATGAAGGCGATGCCGCCCATCGTGGGGGTGCCGCGCTTGCTGTGGTGGGCCTTGGGGCCGTCGTCGCGGATGTACTGGCCGTAGCCGTGCTTGGCCAGCAGCTTGATCAGGGCCGGTGTGCCGAGCAGCGACAGCACCAGGCCGATCATGCCTGAGAAGAGGATCTGCTTCACCGGGCGGCTCCGTCCGAAAGCAGAGCCTCGGCCACCTTCTCCAGACCCACCGAGCGGGAGGCCTTCACCAGCACCACGTCCCCCGGCTGAAGCTGACTGCGCAGCAGCTCGACCGCCGCGTCCGCGTCGGACACCAGCACCGACTCCTCACCCCACGAACCTTCGTTCCTCGCGCCCAGTTCCATACAGGCCGCCTCGCGTCCGCCGACCGCCACCAGCTTGGTGACGTCGAGCCGGACCGCGAGCCGCCCGATGGCGTCGTGCTCGTCGAGGCTCTCCTCGCCGAGCTCCCGCATCTCTCCGAGCACCGCCCAGGTACGGCGGCGCCCCGGGCCGCGGCCCGCCATCGTCGCGAGGGCCCGCAGCGCGGCCCGCATCGAGTCGGGGTTCGCGTTGTAGGCGTCGTTGACGACGGTGACACCATCGGCCCGGTCGACGACCTCCATGCGCCAGCGGGACAGCGCGCCCGCCTCGCTGAGGGCTTCGGCGGCGTCGTCGACGGACATCCCGAGCTCCACCGCCACCGCAGCGGCGGCGAGGGCGTTCGAGATGTGGTGCTCACCGTACAGGCGCAGCTTCACGGGTGCGGAACCGGCCGGGGTGACAAGCGTGAACGATGGCCGTCCGGTGTCGTCCAGGCGAACGTCCTGGGCCCTGACCTCGGCCTCGCGGCTCTCGCCGAACAGCACCACCCGGGCCTTGGTCCGCTCGGACATCGCCCGCACCAGCGGGTCGTCGGCGTTCAGGATCGCCACCCCGTCGCCGGTCAGCGCCTCCACCAGCTCGCCCTTGGCCTCGGCGATGGCCTGCTTGGAGCCGAACTCGCCGACGTGCGCGGTGCCGACGTTGAGCACCACCCCGATGGTGGGCGGCACGATGCCGGTCAGGTAGTCGATGTGGCCCTTGCCGCGGGCTCCCATCTCCAGCACCAGGTGCTTGGTGGAGCCGGTGATCCGAAGGGCCGTCAGCGGCATACCGATCTCGTTGTTGAACGAGCCGGGCGGGAAGACCGTCTCGCCGCGGCGCTGCAGCAGCTGGCCGATCATGTCCTTGGTGGAGGTCTTCCCGGCCGAGCCGGTCAGCGCCACGAAGGCGGTGCCGTGGGCCCGTTCGACCACGGCGCGGGCGAGCCGGCCGAGCGCGGTCACCACGTCGTCCACCAGGATCGCGGGCACCCCGACCGGGCGGGAGGCCAGCACGGCGACCGCACCGGAGGCCGTCGCGCGCGCGGCGTAGTCATGGCCGTCGACGCGCTCGCCGAGCACCGCGGCGAACAGCCCGCCGGGCTCGACCAGCCGGGAGTCGACCACCACCGCCGCGGTGATCGCGGCCGCCGGGTCGGCGCCGTCCAGGGTGCCGCCCACCGCCGCGGCGGCCTCCGCCAGAGTCAGTGCGATCACTTGGCCACCACTCCTTCGTTCACTCCCGACCCGGCGGCGCTCTCCGGCTCGGGTCGGTTCGTCCGCACGATCGCCTCGCGCAGCACCTCGCGGTCGTCGAACGGCCGCACCTCGCCCCGGACGTACTGCCCCAGCTCGTGGCCCTTGCCGGCCACCAGGACGGCGTCACCGGCGTGCGCGCGGGCCACCGCCAGTGCGATGGCCTCGGCCCGGTCCGGTGCCACCAGCACCTCGCCGCGCTCCGCCTCGGGCACGTCCGCGGCGCCGCCCAGCATCGCGACCAGGATCGCCAGCGCGTCCTCGGAGCGCGGGTTGTCGCTGGTCAGGACGGCGGTGTCGGCGAGCCGGGCGGCGATGGCGCCCATCGGGCCGCGCTTGTAGGGGTCGCGGTCGCCGCCGCACCCCACCACCACGTGCAGCCGCCCCTTGGTGACCTCGCGCAGCGACTCCAGGACCGCCTTGAGGGCGTCCGGCTTGTGCGCGTAGTCGACCACGGCGACGTACGGCTGGCCCGCGTCCACCCGCTCCAGGCGGCCGGGGACACCGGGGACGGCGGCCACCCCGGCGACCGCGTCGGCCAGCGGAATGCCGGCGGTGACCAGCGCGGTGATCGCGCCGAGCGCGTTCGCCACGTTGAACGGGCCGGGCAGCGGCACCGAGGCGTCGGCCTCGGCGCCGTCGGGGCCGGCCACCTTGAAGGTGGAGCCGGCCGGGCCGAGCTGGACGTCTTCGGCCCGCCAGTCGGCGTCCGGGTCGCCCTGCGCGGAGAAGGTGGTCATCGGGACCGGTGCCTCGGCGGCCAGCCGGCGCCCGTACGCGTCGTCCAGGTTGGCCACGCCGCGGCGGGCCTTGTCCGGCTGGAAGAGCCGGGCCTTGGCCCGGTAGTAGTCCTCCATGTCGGGGTGGAAGTCCAGGTGCTCCGGCGTGAGGTTGTTGAACAGCGCCACGTCGTAGACCACGCCGTCGACCCGGCCGAAGACCAGGGCGTGGCTGGAGACCTCCATCACCACCGCCTCGGCGCCGCGCTCGCGCATCACCGCGAGGACGCCGTGCAGGTCGGTGGATTCCGGGGTGGTTCGCTCGCTCTTGATCCGCTCGTCGCCGACCCGCATCTCGACGGTGCCGATCACCCCGGGCAGCCGGCCGGCGCCGCGCAGCCCGCCCTCCACCAGGTACGAGGTGGTGGTCTTGCCGTTGGTGCCGGTCAGTCCGATCATCAGCAGCCGCTCGCTGGGACGGCCGTAGACCGCCGCCGCCAGCTCGCCCATGGCCGCCCGGGGGCTCTCCACGACCAGCAGCGGTGCCCCGCAGTCCGCGGCCAGCTCGGCCCCGGCGGCGTCGGTCAGCACCGCGGCGGCGCCGGCCGCGACCGCGGCGGCGGCGAAGGCGGCGCCGTGGTGGTTGGCACCGGGGAAGGCCACGTACACGTCGCCGGGCCGCACCGCCCGGGAGTCGTGGGTGATGCCGGTGACCTGCGGCCCGTCGGCGGGCTCCAGGCCCAGCAGTCGGGCGACCTCGGCGAACGGCATCGCCGCCTCCTCGGTGGGACGGGGCGGACTCGCGGAGATTTGATCGGGTTTCGGCACGGCGGGCAGGCTATCGCCTTTTTCGGCGGCTCTGCTCCCCCGCGGGCGCTGCGGCCGGGCGCCGGGCGCCGAGGGCTGCTGGGCGGGCGTGCCGTGGCCGGGTTCCGGGGTGTGGGGCATCAGGGTTTCCAGTCGACGGGCAGGTTGGGTGCTTCGCTGCCGCTCGGCGGTACCTGCAGGGACTTGAGGGTGAACTCCATCACCTGCTTGAACACCGGGCCGCAGAGCTGGCCGCCGAAGTGGCCGTTGACCGGGTTCTGGATCACGCAGGAGACGGTCACCCGGGGCTGGTCGGCCGGCGCGAAGCCGATGAAGGAGGCGGTGTACCCGGAGTACTTGCCGGTCTTCGGGTCCACCCGGTTGGCGGTGCCGGTCTTGCCGGCCACCCGGTAGCCCGGGATGGCCGCCTTGGTGCCGGTGCCCTGCTCGTCGGTGACCACCGACTCCAGCATCTCGGTGAGGGTCCTGGCGGTCTGCTCGCCGACCACCCGGGAGCCCGCCGGGGCCGGGGCCGCGGTGTAGCGGCCGTCCGGCCCGGTGGTGCCCGCCAGCAGGCTGGGCGGCACCCGGACCCCGCCGTTGGCGATGGTGGAGAAGACCGAGGTGGCCTGCAGGGCGTTGACCGACAGGCCCTGGCCGAACGGGATGGTGAACTGCTGCGAGCCCTTCCAGTCCTCCGGCTTGGCCAGGATGCCCCGGGTCTCGCCGGGGAAGCCGAGCCCGGTGGGCCTGCCGATGCCGAACCTGTCCAGGTACCCGGCCAGCACCTTGTTGGACTCCGCCTGGTCGGCGCCGAGCGTCTCGGCGGCCTCGATGGTGCCGATGTTGGAGGACTTGGCGAGCACCCCGGCCAGCGTCAGGTACCAGGTCTCGTGGTCGACGTCGTCGTGGAAGACCTGGTCGGAGCGTTGCAGGGTGTTGGGCACGGTGACGTGGGTGTCCCAGGTGGCCTTGCCGGTGTCCAGCACCGCCGCCATGGTCATCAGCTTGGCCGTGGAGCCGGGCTCGTACGCGTCCTGGAGGGCCGCGTTGCCGAGCTGCTCGGACCTGGCGGTGGACAGGTCGTTGGGGTTGAACCCGGGCGAGGTCGCCATCGCCAGGATCTGGCCGCTCTTCACGTCCTGGACGACCACGTAGCCCTTCTCCGCCCCGGCGTTGGCCACCTGGTCGGTGATCGCCCGCTGGGCCGCCCACTGGATGTCCGGGTGCAGGGTGAGCCGCAGGTCGGAGCCGGGGACCGGCTCCTGCCGGCTGCCGCCGGCGGTGGCCACCATCCGCCCGCCGGCCGAGGCGTAGGTGCTGCGGCCGCTCTGCCCGGCCAGCTCCTTCTGGTACTGCAGCTCCAGCCCGCCGGTGCCGACGCCCTCCGAGTTGACGAAGCCCACCAGGTTGGCGGCCAGCCCGTCGGCCGGGTAGACCCGGCGGGTCGACTCGGTGGAGGCGAGGGCGGCCAGCGGATTGGTGCAGCCGGCGTCCAGGTACTGACGTCCGCCCTGCTCGGCCGGCTTGCCGAGCAGCTGGCGCTGGCCGCGGCAGGCGGCGGTGTCGGCCTGCTTGGCCAGCGAGGTGCGCAGCTCGTTGATCCTGTTCTTGACCTCCGGGGTCTGCCGGTAGGCGAGCGGCGCGTACTGGCTCTTCGGGTTCTTCGGGTTGAGGTGCAGCGCGGTGGCGAGCTTCTCCTTGGGCTGGCCGAGGATCGGTGCGAGCAGCGCGGCGGCCTGCTCGGGCCCGTCGGCCAGGTGCAGCGCGGCCGGGGTGAGCAGGGTCGGGTCGCCGACGATGTCGTAGGCGTCCACCGTGGTCGCCAGCACCGTGCCGTCCGCGGCCGTTATCGAGCCGCGCTCGGCGGGCAGTTCCATCCGGACGTACTTGTTGGCGCCCGCGGCGGCGGCCAGCGCGTCCGAGTCGAGCAGCTGCAGCTGCACCAGCCGGCCGGCGAAGACCGTGAACACCAGCGCCAGCGCGACCGTCACCAGGCGCAGCCGGCGGCGCGGGTCGGCCAGCCTGATCGGGCGCGGCTGCGGACGGGCCGCGGGACGCCGGGCCGGCGGGCGGCGGGCGGCGGGACG
>NZ_JAIZ01000761.1 GCF_000710465.2 Kitasatospora sp. MBT63
GCCGGGTCGGACCCCGGGGTGCGGGCGGGTGGGCAGCCTGGGTGCCGGACACCCAGGTACACGGCGGCCTGGTTACCCGGGCCGCGTACGCCGAGGCTGGCCGCGAGGGCGACCGCCCCGGCCGGGCGTCGCCCGGCGTACCGCACCGAAAGGCCTCCCGTGCACGCCGACCCCACCCCCGACGACCTCACTCCCGCCGTCCTCGACCGGATCCACCGGGCGGCCGGCGACCCCCGGCGGCGCATCCTGTTCACCGGAGCGACCGTCGTCACCATGGACCACGCCCTCGGCACCCTGCCCCTGGCGGACCTGCTCGTCGAGGGGGACACCATCGCCGCCGTCGGCACCGCCCTCGACGTCGGCGACGCCATCGTCGTCGACGCCGCCGGCACCGTCCTGGCACCGGGCTTCGTCGACACCCACCGCCACGCCTGGCAGAGCCAGCTGCGCCGGATCATGCCGGACGTGGACGACCTCGGCGGGTACGTGACCACCACCCTCGCCGGCTACGCCACGGCCTACCGGCCCGAGGACATGTACACCGGCACCCGGCTCGCAGCGCTCTCCGCGATCGACGCCGGGATCACCTGCCTGCTCGACTTCTCGCACAACTCCCGCACCCGCGAGCACTCCGACGCCGCGATCGGGGCGCTGCTGGACACCGGCATCCGGGGTGTCCACGCCGCCATGGGCCCGCACTTCGGCGACTGGGACCACCAGTGGCCCGGCGACCTCACCCGGCTCGCGGACCGGTACTTCAGCAGCGACGACCAGCTGCTGACCCTGCGCCTGGCGGCCCTCGCCACCGACGAGATCGCCGGACCGGCCCTCGCCTACGGGCCCGGACTCGCCCGCGTCGCCGCGGACCTGGGCATCGGCGTGAGCGTGGACGCGGTCTTCGGCGCCGCCTCCTCGGCGGCCGTGCTGGACTGGGCCGAGGCCGGCCTGCTCACCCCCGAGGTCACCCTCATCCACGCCACCGGGCTCACCCCCGAGGCGTGGAAGGCGATCGGCGGCTGCGGCGCCACCGTCGCACTCGCCCCCACCTCGGACGCGCAGATCGGCCTGGAGACCGCGGTCCCCGCCGTCGACGAGGCCCTGGCCGCGGGCGTCCGCCCCGGCCTCAGCATCGACGTCGAGGTCGCCCTGGCCGGCGACATGTTCACCCAGATGCGGACACTGCACGCCATCCAGCGGATGCGCGCGGTGAACGACGCCTACGGCACCGGCCGGCGGCCCGCCAGGATCACCACCCACGACGTGCTGGACTTCGCCACCCTCCAGGGCGCCCGCACCAACGGCCTCCAGGACGTGACCGGTTCGCTCACCCCCGGCAAGAAGGCCGACCTGCTGGTCATCGAGGCCGAGGACCTCAACACCATGCCCCTCAACGACCCGGTCGGCACCGTCGTGCTGGGCTGCGACGCCCGCAACATCACCGCCGTCCTGGTCAACGGCGAACCCCGCAAGTGGAACGGCCGGGTCCTCGACGTCGACCTGCCCGCCCTGCGGCAGCAGGTCCGGGCCTCCCGCGACCACATCCTGGCGGCCACCACCGGCTGAGCGGCCCGCCGGGAGAGGCCGATCGGGCGGGATCGGGCGGGATCGGGCGGGATCGGGCGAGGAGGCGTCGGACGCCGGCGGATCGGAGTCGTGAAGCACACGGCTCGGTGCGCGGACCGCCGGCTCACGGTCCGGTGGGAGGTGCGGCGCCGTTCCTTCCGCCCTCGCGCAGTTCCCCGCGCCCCCTGGAAGGACGACGGTCCCCGCGTGCCCTGCCTCCGTCCGGCGTCAGCGCGAGCGCGAGTCCCGGTGGGGGTGGAGCAGGACCGGCAGCAGCGAGAGCAGGACGACCGCCCCCACC
>NZ_JAIZ01000762.1:0-903 GCF_000710465.2 Kitasatospora sp. MBT63
GGGGTCGGGGGACGGTCCGGCGGGTGGGGCCGGGTGCGGCCTAGCATCGGGGCATGCCGAACGTGAACGCGGTACCGGCCGCGGGCCGGGCCGTGCGCCCGCTCCCGCTGCTGCGGGCCTGCCATCCGGCCCCGGCGGCCGCCGTCACGCTGTTCGCCACGGCGTTCGCCGCCGGGTGCGGGCGCGGTCCGGCCGGCTGTGCGCTGACCGGTGCGGCGGTGGCGGCCGGCCAGCTCTCGGTGGGGTGGAGCAACGATCTGATCGACCACCGGCGTGACCTGGCCGCGCGGCGCCGGGACAAGCCGCTGGCCGCAGGGGAGTTGGACCCGGCGGTGCTGCGTGCGGCGGCCGGTGCGGCGCTGCTGGTCTGCGTACCACTGTCGTTGGCGGCCGGTGCGGCGGCCGGGGCCGCGCACCTGGCCGGGGTGGCCGCCGGGTGGGCGTACAACCTGGGGCTGAAGCGGACCGTGCTCTCCTGGGCGCCGTACGCGCTGGCCTTCGGCCTGCTGCCGGCCTTCGTCACGCTCGGCCTGCCCGGCGGGCCGTGGCCGCCGCCGTGGCTGACGGCGGCGGCCGTACTGCTCGGTACCGGCGCGCACTTCGCCAATGTGCTGCCGGATCTGGCCGACGACCTGGCCGCCGGGGTGCGCGGCCTGCCCCAGCGGCTGGGCCGGGCCGGTGCCGGGGCGGTGGCCGCGCTGCTGCTCGGCTGCGCCTCCGCGGTGCTGGTGGCCGGGCCGCCCGGTCCGGTCGGCGGCGCCGGGCGGGCGGTGCTGGTGGCGACGGTGCTGCTGGTGCTCCCGGCGGTGCTGCTGCCGCGCACCCGGTGGCCGTTCCTGGCCGCGCTGGCGGTGGCCGGGATCGATGTGGTGCTGCTGCTGGCCCGCGGGCCGGGCCCGGGCT
>NZ_JAIZ01000762.1:1001-2705 GCF_000710465.2 Kitasatospora sp. MBT63
GGGTGGGTCAGGAGGCGGGCATCAGGACGGTGTCCACGATGTAGACGGTGGCGTTGGCGGTCTGCACGTTGCCGCACAGCACCTTGGAGTTGGCGTTGACCGTGTAGGCCGCGCCGGATCCGGCCGCCGACAGGTCGCCGCCCTCCAGGGTCTTGTGGGTGCCGGCCAGCGCGGTGGGCGCGAGGCGGTTGGGCACCACGTGGTAGGTGAGGACCTTGGTGAGCTTGTCCTTGTCGGCCAGCAGCGCCTTCAGCTGGTCGGCGGGGATCTTGGCGAAGGCGTCGTTGGTCGGCGCGAACACGGTGACGTTCTGGGCCGAGTTGAGGGTGTCGCCGAGCCCGGCCGCGGTGACGGCGCTGACCAGGGTGGACAGCAGCGGGTTGTGCGAGGCGGCGGTGGCGACCGGGTCCTGGGCCATCCCGGCGAAGCTGCCCGAGCCGTCCTTCGGTACGGCCGCGCAGGCGGCGCCGAACGGGGCGTCCATCGCGGTGGCGGGGGTGGCGGCGGCCCCGGCCGCGGCCGGTGCGGACGAGGCGGCCGGGGCCGCCGCGCTGTTGGAGGTGGTGCCGCCGTCGCTGCTGCAGGCGGTCAGGCCGAAGGCGAGGGCGCCGGCGGCGAAGAGGGCGGCGAGGGACCGGGTACGGGTCAGGGACATGGGGACTGCTCCTCGGAATCGTGGTGCTGGGAACGGGTCTTGTGGGACCGGGTGTTGACGGCGGTTCTGCGGGTGGTCCGGGCATGGCGGTGCCGTCGCGCGGACCGGGGTGGGTGAGGTGTCAGGTGACGGTGACCACCGTCGAGTGCCAGCCGGTGGCGCCGGCCGGGAAGGGCGCCGCTCTCGCCTCGGGCTGGACGGCCCCGGTGGCGTCGGTGGCGCGGACCTGGATCCGGTGGGTGCCGGGCCGGGCGCCGGTCCAGCGGTGGCTCCACTGGCGCCACAGGTCGAGGCCCGCATCGGCGGCGAGTTCGGCCTCGGCCCACGGCCCGTCGTCGACCTTCACCTCGACGGCGGCGATCCCGCGGTGGGTGGCCCAGGCCGTACCGGCCACCACCACGTCCCCGGCCGGGACCTTGGCGAACGCCGACGGCACCTCGATCCGGGAGGCGGTGCGGACCTCCCCGGTGCGGTCCCAGCCGCGCCGGACCCAGTACGGGTCGTGGCCGGCGAAAGTGGCCACCTCCAGGTCGACCAGCCACTTGGTGGCGGAGGCGTAGCCGTACAGGCCCGGCACCACCGTCCGGCAGGGGAAGCCGTGGGCCACCGGCAGCACCTCGCCGTTCATGGCGAGCGCGAGCAGCGCCCGGCGGCCGTCGAGCAGCAGGTCCAGCGGGGTGCCGATGGTCATGCCGTCCTGGGACCGGCCGATCAGCTGCTGCGCGCCCGGGCGGACCCCGGCCCGGCGCAGCAGTTCGGGCAGCGGGACCCCGAGCCAGCGGGCGGTCGACACGTACGGGCCGCCGACCTCGTTGGAGACGCAGGACAGGGTGTGGTCGAGCTCCTCGAGCGGCCGTTCGAGCAGCTGGTCGAAGGAGAGCGTCATCGGATGGTCGACCAGGCCGTGGATCCGCAGCGACCAGTCCCGCGGGTCGATCCTCGGGAGGGTGAGTGCGGTGTCGACGCGGTAGAAGTCGCGGTTCGGGGTGAAGAACGAGGACAGGCCGGGCACCGGGGGGTGGGCCGCGGCGGGAGGCGGGGGCAGGGGC
>NZ_JAIZ01000763.1 GCF_000710465.2 Kitasatospora sp. MBT63
AGCTGCCGCCGGCCGCGGCCTGGGGTGCGCGCAGCGAGACGGTCGCGGTGCAGGGCTCGGCGGACGGCGCGAGCTTCGCGACGGTGGTCGGCGCGACCGCGTACGGGTTCGACCCGGCGAGCGGGAACACCGTCACGGTGCACCTGCCCGCGACCGGTGCGCGCTACCTGCGGCTGACCTTCACCGCCAACTCCGGCTGGCCCGCCGGCCAGCTCTCCGAGCTCCAGG
>NZ_JAIZ01000764.1 GCF_000710465.2 Kitasatospora sp. MBT63
AAGGCACCGCCCATGGCCACCCCCGCCACCCCCGCCGCACCACCACCCAGCGCACCCCGCTACGCCCTCGCACCCGACCCGCACGGCCCCGGCGGCCGCCTGCAACCACTGGACGACACCGGCACCCCGCTCGGCCCCCCGGTCCACCACCCCGCCCTCACCACCGCCGTGGCCGCGATCGAGACCGCCGGGCAGCCCCGCTGGGTCTGGGCCGCCGCCGACAGCGGCTACACCCCGCTCCTGCCCCTGCGCCTCGCCCGCTGCCACGACCTGCGACTCACCGAGGCCCTGCTGCTCGGCCACGAGGGCCACTGGGGTGCGCCCCGCTCGCTCGGCGCCGCCTGGGCCAGGCTGAACCGCCGGCCCGTCCCCGCCGACCTCCCCGAGGCCGCCGTCGACGACCAGGACAGCCTGTTCACCCCCGACCGCCTCCAACTCCCCCCGGGCACCGACCAGCTGGCCGCCGTGGTGGCCGTCCACGCCGAGCAGCAGCGCCGGATCGCCGCCATCGCCGACCCCGCCGCCCGCGCCCGCTTCCGGCTGCTCACCGCCGCCGAATCCGCCGGCGCCCTGCTGGCCGCCGAGATGGCGTACGACGGCCTGCCCTGGCGCGCCGACGTCCACGACCTGCTGCTCACCGACCTGCTCGGCCCACGCCCGGCCATCCCCGGCACCCCGCCAAGACGGCTGGCCGAACTCACCGTCGAACTCCAGCAGGCCCTCGGCGCCCGCCCGTTCAACCCCGACTCGCACACCCAGGTGCTGCGCGCCTTCGCCGACCAGGGCATCCAGCTGAGCTCCACCCGCAGCTGGGAGCTGCGCTCGGTGGACCACCCCGCGGCCGCCCTGATGATCCGATACAAGGAGCTCTCCCGGCTGCACGCCGCCCACGGCTGGGCCTGGCAGGACACCTGGGCGCGCGGCGGCCGGTTCCGGCCCGAGTACGTGGTCGGCGGCGTGGTCTCCGGGCGCTGGGCCAGCCGCGGCGGCGGCGCGCTGCAGATCCCCCGGGTGCTGCGCGGCGCCGTGGTCGCCGACCCCGGCTGGGCCCTGGTCGTCGCCGACGCCGCCCAGCTCGAACCACGCGTGCTCGCCGCGCTCTCCCAGGACGCCGGCCTCGCCCGCAGCGCCGCCGGCGGCGACCTGTACGAGGCTCTCGCCGCCACAGCCTTCCAGGGTGACCGGGAGAAGGCCAAACTCGGCCTGCTCGGCGCCATGTACGGCCAGACCAGCGGCGACATCGGCCCGCTGCTGGCCACCCTGCGCCGCCGCTACCCGGCCGCGATGGGGTACGTCGAGGCCGCCGCCCGCACCGGCGAGGACGGCGGCGTGGTGCACTCCAGGCTCGGCCGCGCCTGCCCACCGCCGTCCGCGGCCTGGCTCGACCTCACCGAGGCCCCCGAGACGGCGGCCGACACCGGGGGCCGCTCGGCCCGCGCCCGCGGCCGGTTCACCCGCAACTTCGTCATCCAGGCCAGCGGCGCCGACTGGGCGCTGGCCCTGCTGGCCTCGCTACGCCGCCGGCTGACCGCGCTCAGCAGCGGCGAGGACCGCCCGCACCTGGTGTTCTTCCAGCACGACGAGGTCATGGTGCACACCCCGCTCGACCTCGCGGACCAGGTCGCGGCGGCGGTCGGCGAGGCCGGCGAGGAGGCCCGGGTCCTGGTGTTCGGCGACACCCCGGTCCGCTTCCCGCTCAGCACCGCCGTGGTCGAGCGCTACTCCGACGCCAAGTAGCCGCCCCCGTCCCGGCGTCAGAACTTGCGGTGGTGCCAGGCCTGTTCGGCCGCCGCCGCCACCTCGGCCAGCCCCGCCCCGGTGGACGCCGTCACCACCGCGGCCACCGCACCCTCCACGAACGGCGCGTCCACCAGCACCGCCCCGCCGCCCGGCAGGTCGGCCAGCACCGCGCGGGCGGTCAGCACCGAACTTCCGAGGTCGGGCACCAGCACCACCCCGGCGCCGCCGTCCGCCACCCGCACCGCCTCGGCGATCAGCTCGTACCCCGTACCGAGACCGCCGTCCGCCGTCCCCGCCGCCACCAGCACGGTCACCCGCCCGCCGCCCAGCTCCGCCAGCAGCTCGCGCAGCCCCCCGGCGAGCGCGGCGCTGTGCGAGACCAGGACGACCGCCACCACAACATCCATGGGACGAGCGTAACTCCGCCCGGCGATGCGGCCGTTCGGGTTCGCTCCGGGCCACGCCGGACAGCCGGGGACGACGGCGGCCGGGCCCGGCGTACCGTCGACCCGAGGGCCCGCGGGACCCGCCGAGGGGAGCCACCACCGTGAAGAAGCTGATCAACGACCCGGCGACGGTCCTGCCGGACGCACTGGCCGGGTTCGCCGCCGCCCACCCGGGCCTGGCCGTCGACCTGACCGCGCGGGTGATCGCCAGAGCGGACCGGCCCGGCCGCCCGAAGGTCGCCCTGGTCTCCGGCGGCGGCTCCGGCCACGAACCACTGCACGCCGGCTTCGTCGGGCCCGGCATGCTGGACGCGGCCTGCCCCGGCGAGATCTTCACCTCCCCCGTCCCCGACCAGGTGCTCACCGCCATCCGCACCGTCGAGCAGGGCCGGGGCGTCCTGCTGGTGGTCAAGAACTACACCGGCGACGTGATGAACTTCCGGCTCGCCGCCGAACTCGCCGACGAGCAGGGCATCGAGGTCCGCACCGTCCTGGTCGACGACGACGTCGCGGTCGAGGACTCCACCTGGACGGCCGGGCGCCGCGGCACCGGGGCCACCGTCCTGGTCGAGAAAGCCGCCGGGGCCCTCGCCGAACGCGGCGCCGGCCTGGACGAGGTCGCCGCCCTCGCCGCTCGGGTGAACGCCGCCTCCCGGTCCTTCGCCATCGCCCTCACCGCCGCCACCGTGCCCGCCGCCGGACGCCCCGGCTTCGA
>NZ_JAIZ01000765.1 GCF_000710465.2 Kitasatospora sp. MBT63
AGCCAGGCGGTGGCGTTGAGGGCGAGGGCCGCGTCGGTGCCGGCGGGGTCGTCCCAGCCGTTGTAGAGGGTGTTGCCGCTCTGGCCGGTGCCGTCGTCGGCGGGTGAGCTGTCGCCCCAGATGGCCACCCGGCCGGCGCCGAAGGTGCTGGTGACGAAGAAGGCGCCGGTGGTGCCGCTGTAGCCGGTGCGGTACAGCAGGCCCTTGACGGCGGGGTTGTCGGCGGGCCTGAGGGTGAAGGTGGTGCCGTTGCGCAGGAT
>NZ_JAIZ01000766.1 GCF_000710465.2 Kitasatospora sp. MBT63
ACCACCAACCAGAGCGTCGGCGAACCGATCAAGGTCGGCAAGTCCCCCTTCGCGGTCACCCTCACGCCCTGGGCCGATCACCTCCTGGTCACCAACATCGACGACGACACCGTCACCGCCATCGACACCGCCACCAACCGCCCCACCGGCGACCCCATCCCCACCGGGGACGCCCCCTATGGCGCGGCCGTCACCTGGACCGGCAACCTCTACGTCGCCAACGCCGAGGCCAACACGGTCACCGCCACCCGCCTCCCCAGCTCCCTGCACCAGAGCCCCAAGGGCATCGCCGTCTCCCCTGACGGCACCCGCGCCTACACCACCAA
>NZ_JAIZ01000767.1:0-133 GCF_000710465.2 Kitasatospora sp. MBT63
CCGGTCAAGTGCCGGGTCTGCGACCGCACGCTGACCGAGGCGGTGGAGCGCAAGCTCCGCCGGTGCGAGAGCTGCCCCTCGTCGATGGACGAGGCGCTGTTCGAGCGCCTGCGCGAGTGGCGGGCCCGGCAGG
>NZ_JAIZ01000767.1:223-4795 GCF_000710465.2 Kitasatospora sp. MBT63
ACGTGGTCTTCACCGACGCGACCCTGATGGCGATCGCCGAGGACGTGCCCGCGGGCGAGCGCGAACTCGCGATGATCTCCGGGGTCGGCGCCATGAAGCTGGACAAGTACGGGGCCGCCGTGCTCTCGTTGTGTGCGGGGGAGGATCCGTGGGAGGACTCCGCGGAGCAGCCTGCGGGCGAGCCCGTGGAGGAGCCCGGGCCCGAGCCCGACGGGGAGACGGACGAGCCGGCCTGAGCCGCTCGAAGGGCGGCCGCCCGGCCGACCGGAAAACTCGCCGGGAAAATAGTTTGCGCCCCGTGCATGGAGCGCAATAGCCTGCCGGAGCGGTCAAGGGGACGAGATCGCAAGCCGCTGGTGGAAGGGCCTCCTTCCGCATGTGGCAATACCTGCTTGACCTGACCAACATCCGAACATCGGGGCCCGGGGGACTGGGCACCGCGAGACGCCGAGAGGAGGCGAAGACAGTGGAAACCACCATGATGATCACCAAAATGACTGGCCAGACCGTTATCGCCATGCCTCCGGGTGCCGTCTCTTCGTTCGGCACTCCCGGCTTCTCGACCAGCGCCACGCAGGTGCGTGACGTGGTCGTGCTTGCCGGTGGCGGTCTGGGTCTCGACGCCACCGGTGTCTGCGTTGCCGCGGGTTCCGCTGTCAGTGGTCTCACTGTCAGTGGCCTGGGCGACACTGCGGGCATCTCCGTCGAGACGGGTCTGTCCCGTGACTGGGCGACGTTCGCCGGCGGCCTCGGGCTGCGCGATGAGCGACCGACCCAGGCACCGAAGGCGGCAGTAGCAGCAGCGAAGCATGGCGGCTATCTGCAGGTCATCGGTGCCGGAGCCACCAAGAAGCAGGACGAGCAGCAGATCGACCAGGTCAAGGCCGCCATCAATGGCGCCTCGGCCATCCGGATGCAGGCCTTCCGCGGGCCTGAACCCTGGAGAGAACGAACCTGAGCAATCCTCAGGTCGAGCCTCCAGGGCCGCGGAATCCTTCACCGGGATCCGCGGCCCTTCTGTTTTGTCCGGTACGAAAGACCACCCAGGCCCTCCGGGGCCTCCGGCCAGCCCGACCAGCCAGCTGAGCCGGACCCACAGCGAAAAGACGAGGAAGACCACGTGTCCACGGTCATCACACCGCCGCCACTCCCGTCCGTACCGACCGACAAGACCGTCAAGGCCGACCAGGCCGACCCCCCGGAGGTTTCTCTTATGCAGCTCACCGCGATCGACGAGGCCGACGCCCTCGGCGTGCCCGTCCCCTGCCGCTCCTTCGACCCGGAGGTCTTCTTCGCGGAGACGCCGGCCGACGTCGAGTACGCCAAGTCGCTCTGTGGCACCTGCCCGGTCAAGGCGGCCTGCCTGACCGGTGCGCTGGAGCGCCGCGAGCCGTGGGGCGTTTGGGGCGGCGAGCTCTTCGTCCAGGGTGTGGTCGTGGCCCGGAAGCGGCCGCGTGGCCGTCCGCGCAAGACCGAGGTCATGGCGTGAACCCCGCCGGTACGACCACCGCACGCTCAGCCGTGATCCGACGGGGAGAGCAGCCCCCGACGGACCGCGCACTGCGCCTGTCCGTACGCCTCGCCGCCGCCAAGGCGGATGCCGCAGCAGCCAGCCACTTTCCGACGACGCATCACAAGCAGGACCACCACATGACCACCAACGCCATCGACATGACCGCCCGCGCCGAACGGGCCACCGAACTTCAGATCCAGAACAGGACCCTCGAAATGCATCTTCTCCAGGAATCCCTGGCCCGAGCCCATATGCAGGAACGCCTGCAAGAGGCCGAACACCAACGCATGGCCCTGCGGGCCCACCGGGCGGCGAAGCTCGTCCGGAAGGCCGAGCGGGCCTCGTTGCGCGCCCGCCGGGCGCTTGCCGTCGCGCTGATGTGACGGCCGGTCACCGGTAGCCCCGACGGCCGGCGGTGACACCGCCGGCCACGGGCACCGCCCGCCGCCGGCACCACCAGCACCACCGGCACCGTCCAACGCCAGCACTGTCCGACACCAGCACCGCCACCCGCACGACCAGCGGCCGCCAGGGTCGGTGCGGTGGAACGGTGCGGTGGGTCGGTGCGGTGGGTCGGTGCGGGTGGGGCGGGCGCCGACGGGACCAGCACTACAGGCGGCGATGGCCGCTCCCCGCGCAGGGGGAGCGGCCATCGCCGTTGGTCGGGCCGGAGGATGTCCGGGCCGGGCCGTCAGGCGGGTGTCGACTTCCCGGCGAAGCCCGGCAGCCAGGTCAGCATCTCCTCCCGGAACGGCGCGTTGGCGCCCAGCTGGCAGAGCACCCCGATGGTGCTCAGCGTGACCCGGTGGATCAGCAGGTAGGCGGGGGGCAGGTTGAGCTGCTTGCCGAGGTTGTAGGCGGGCGAACGCGGATCGGCGATCCGGGCGGCCTGGGCGCGCATCCAGCTCCGGGTGAAGTGGAAGGTGTCCACCGCGGCGGGCTCGATGATCGGCAGCAGGTAGTCGAGCACCGCGTCCGGGTCCAACTCGACCGAGGGCTTGACGAAACCCTCCTCCCGGAGCATCTCCAGCACCCCGGCCGCGTCACCGGCGAGTGCCATCCGCAGCGAGTCGCCGATCGGGGTCGGCAGGCCGCCGGGCAGCCGGTCGACCGTGCCGAAGTCGAGCACCCCGAGCCGCCACCGTTCGATCGGCCCGTCGTCCTTGAGCAGCCGGAAGTTGCCCGGGTGCGGGTCGGCGTGCAGCAACCCGGTCCTGGACGGCCCGGCGAACAGGAAACGGGCCAGCAGCCGGCCCGCCCGGTCGCGCTCCTCCTGGGTGCCCTTGGCGATGACCTCGGCCAGCGGGGTGCCGTCCATCCACTCGGTGATCAGGATCTGGTCGGCCTGCGCGACCACGCCGGGCACCAGGATGTCCGGATCATCGGCGAACACCTCCGCGTGCCGGCGCTGGGCCTCGGCCTCCAGTTGGTAGTCCAACTCCTCGGCCACGCGGGCGCGCAGCTCGGAGATCAGCGGCTTGACGTCCAGGCCGGGGATCAGCGGGCCGATCAGCCAGGCCACCCGGCTGAGCTGGCCGAGGTCGGCGAGCAGCGCGTCCCCGGCGCCCGGGTACTGGACCTTGACCGCGACCTTCCGCCCGTCGTGCCAGACCGCCCGGTGGACCTGGCCGATCGACGCGGCCGCGGCCGGCCGGTCCTCGAAGCTGCGGAACTGCTTGCGCCACTGCGGGCCCAGCCGCTCCGCGAGCGCCGCGTGCACCTTGGCCGCGGGCATCGGGGGAGCGGCCTCCTGAAGCTTCGTCAGGGCCGCCCGGTACGGCCCCGCGACCTCCTCGGGCAGCGCGGCCTCGAAGACCGAGAGCGCCTGACCGAACTTCATCGCGCCGCCCTTGAGCTCCCCGAGCACCTTGAACAGCTGGTCGGCGGTGGCCTGCTGGAGTTCGGCGGTCACCTCCTCGGCCGGGCGCCCGCCGATCCGCCTGCCCAGCCCGAGAGTGGCCCGGCCGGCAATGCCGAGCGGCAGGGCGGCAAGCCGCGCCGTGCGGGTCACTGCCTTGCGCGGAAGATCGCTCAACCCGGGCCTCCCTCTTGGTACGCCCCGTGCCGTCGCCGCCCGCCCACGGTGTGGCGCGGCGCACCACGGGGCCGTGGTCACCAGGCCATTGTGCCCGCTCGTCCTTCTGCGGCCGACGGAAAATCCGGACTGCCGTTCGGCCTGCCGATCCCACCCGCGGGCCGTCGGCGGGATCGGCGGAGGGATCAGTGGTGGGATGGTCGGCGGTGGAGGGTGTTCGGTGGGCGGCGGGCCGAGGTGACCGCGTCGCCGACGTCGCGGGCGGGCGCGGGCGGTGGACGGCAGGCGCATGCTCGGGGCGGATGCGCCGTCGGGTGGTTGCGGACCGGGGCGTGGAGGACCAGGAGTGCGCCGACCCGGTGGCGTGAGGTCGGCGAGGGTCCCCGCCCGATGGCTGTCGGGTCGCCGCTCGACGCACAGGGCAGCCGGGTTGCGGCGCTGCTGGGGTCGACAGGCCGCCGGGTTGCCGCGCTGCCGGGCGGCGGGGGCTCGAGAGCTCGAGAGCTCTGGTCGGGCCTCGCCGTACCGCCTCACCCTCCCCGTACGGTCTCGGCCGGCCCGGGGCGGGCCAGCGGGACCGACTGCCAGCGGCAGCCGCAGTCGGGGTGGCCGGGCAGCCGCAGCCGTCTGACCATGCCGTCGGCCGCCGAGATCTCGCACCAGCCGTCGACGCTCGGCGGCAGCACCCCGTCCAGGTAGAGCTCCACGTGCAGGGCGGCCAGCCCGGCGACCGTGGTGGCCAGCGCGCTGTCACAGGCCGGGCTGCGGGCGCGGCCCGGGCCGTCGTCCGCGAGCTGGGCGAGCAGTCTCGGCCAGGCCTCGTCCTCGTCCGTCCGGGCCAGGGTCGCGCAGCTGCCGCACGCGGAGGCGCCGGGTACGACCAGCGGCCCGACCACGCCCAGGTGCTCCAGGACGCCGACGTAGAGGTGCGGGCGGCCGGAGCGCATCAGCTCCCGCGCCTCGGTGGCCAGGCCGGTGAAGGCACCGCCGCCGCTGCGGGGTGCGAGCACCACCAGCGTCGGCG
>NZ_JAIZ01000767.1:4949-5062 GCF_000710465.2 Kitasatospora sp. MBT63
CGCCGGCCCGGTGCACCACCTCCCGGGCGGCCGTCGCGCGCAGCCGTCCGACCTCGGTCGGCGGGAAGCCGGCCGGGGAGCAGTCCCGGGCCGACACCCGGCCGCGGTCGGCC
>NZ_JAIZ01000767.1:5199-6044 GCF_000710465.2 Kitasatospora sp. MBT63
GACGGCGGAGCCGACCCGGCCGGCCCCGCGCACCTCGACCCTGGCCAGCACCCGCCCCTGCAGCACCTCGGCGGCCTCGCCCGGCTCCGGGTGGACCAGGGAGAGCGAGGCCAGGTCCGGGCCCAGCAACTCCTGGCGGGGGCGGGGATGGCGCCCGAGCGCCTGTTGGAGCGCGTCCGCGTCGTCCAGCAGCTCGCTGCGGGCCAGGGAGTCCAGCATGGCGTTGCAGTAGTCGCGGTCGAGGCCGAGCCGCTCCCCGGCGGCGAGCAGGGTGGGGCTGTCCCGGCTGCCGTCGATCAGCTCCAGGAAGGCCGCCACCGCGCGGTCGACGGACTCGACCACCCGGGCGTGCCGGCGGACCGCGCCGAACTGCAGGGTCTCCCGGTCACGCCAGAGCCGGGGCAGGGCAGGCTTGAGCATCGGACGCATGGCTGCCTCCAGGGCCGTCGTACACCAGGGCCGGCCGCCCTGGTGGGAGCAGCATGCCCGACCTCGTGGAGGCCGTGAATCCGGTTGTCCACAGGCCCTGGCCTATCGTCGGACAAGCTGCATGCACAGCCTGTGGATAACTTTCTCCCGCTCGCCCCCGGCGGTTCTCCCCGGTTCCGGCCGCGACAGCGGACTTCTGTCAGTGCCACCAGGTAACGTCCTGTGCCGTGACAGCCGAACGGGATTCCCAGCGGTCGGCGTCGCGTCGGCGTGCGCGGCCGGCCTCCGGGGCAGGGGCCGCGGCGCCAGGCGCGCGCGGCCGGCCAGCCGCCGAGAGGGCCACCGGCCCGTCGACCGCCCCGAGCGCCGTCCCCAGGGGCGAGGCGGGCGGGTCCCGTACCCAGCCGTCACCCGCG
>NZ_JAIZ01000767.1:6130-29308 GCF_000710465.2 Kitasatospora sp. MBT63
ACCGCCCCGAGGTCGAGGTCCGCCGCAGCGCCCGCCGCAGCCGTACCGTCTCGGCCTACCGCGAGGGCGACCGGACGATCGTGCTGATCCCGGCCCGGATGTCGCACGCCGAGGAGCAGCGCTGGGTGGCCCAGATGCTGGACCGGCTGGCCGCGCAGGAGAGCCGCCGCGCGCTCGGCGACGACGCGCTGGAGCGCCGGGCGGCCGAGCTGTCCCGGGCGTACCTGGACGGCCGCGCGGTGCCCGGCCAGGTCCGCTGGGTGACCAACCAGAACTCCCGCTGGGGGTCCTGCACCCCGAGCGAGCGCACGATCAGGCTCTCCCACCGCCTGCAGGGCATGCCCGAGTACGTCGTCGACTACGTGCTGCTGCACGAGCTCGCGCACCTGCTGGTGCCCGACCACGGCCCGCGATTCTGGGCGCTGCTGGAGAGCTACCCGCGGACCGAACGGGCCCGCGGCTATCTGGAGGGCGTCGCCTCGGCCGCCCGGCTGCCGCACATCCCGGGCGCCCGGACCGGCCCCGGCCGGCCCGGGGACGACGCCGACGACCCGGCCGGATCCCACGAGATCTGCGGCTGAGCGACCGCCCGGCCTCCGGCCCGCGGCTGCGCGCCGTCCCCGGCGGGACTCTGCCAACGCGCCCCAGGACCACCGTTGGCCGGGGCCCGGCGGCGGACCGCCGGGCCCCGGCCAACAGTCGGATCGGCAGGTCAGCCGGTGAGCCGCCGGGCGATGGCGACCAGCTCGCGGACGGAGGAGTCCGTAAGCTCGGGCAGCTCGTCGTAGCCGAACCATCGCAGGTCCAGCGACTCCTCGCTGATCAGGGCGGTGGCCCCGGCCGGTGCGAGGGCCACGTACTGGACGTCGAGGTGGGTGTTCTCCGGCCGGTCCTTGCCGGAGCAGCGGACCTGGTGCCGGTCGAGCTTGACCGGCGCCGGACCGCCGTCGAGGGCGAGCAGTTCCAGGTCGGGGATGCCGGACTCCTCGGTGGCCTCGCGCAGTGCCGCCGACGCGAGGTCCGGGTCGCCCGGCTCGCAGTGGCCGCCCATCTGGAGCCAGCGGCCGACCTTGGGGTGCAGGGTGAGCAGGACCCGGCGGGCGGCCGGGTCCACCACGACTGCGCTGGCGGTGATGTGTGCCGGCAGGCAGGCCCGCCACAGGCCGTCCGGGTGGGCGGCGAGGTGGTCGAGGTAGTTCTGGCGGAGCTGCCGCTGGGCCGGGCCCTCGGCGGCCCAGGCGGCGAGGGCGCGGACGGCGTCCGCGTGCAGCGCCGCCGAGGTGTCGGGCCCGGCGCCGGTGTGCGCGGTCGTCATGCCTTCGGGCCCTCGCCGTCGTTGCGGTCGCCTTCGCTGCGGTCGTCGGTGTCGGACCCGCCGTCGGTGGCCGGCCCGCCGTCGGCGCCGCGCTCCCGGGGCGTGCCGGTGCCGTCCGCGGAGTCCTTGCCCCTGGCGGCGTCGCCGAGCAGCTTGTCGAAGGCGTCGAAGTCGATGCCGCCCTCCAGACCGTCGCCGGCGGGGCGGTGCACGAAGCCGTCCGGGTCGTCCAGGTCGGCCGCGGTCGGCAGCATGTCGGGGTGGCTCCACAGGGCGTCGCGGCCGTCGATGCCGCGGGCGTCGGCCAGCGAGGCCCACAGCCGGGAGGCGTCCCGGAGCCGGCGCGGGCGCAGCTCCAGGCCGACCAGGGTGGCGAAGGTCTGCTCGGCCGGGCCGCCGGTGGCGCGGCGGCGGCGCAGGGTCTCGCGGAGCGCGCCGGACTGCGGCAGGTGCGGCTCGGCGGCGGCGTGCACCACCGCGTCGACCCAGCCCTCGACCAGCGCGAGCGCGGTCTCCAGCCGGGCCAGCGCCGCCTTCTGCTCGGGGGTGTCCTCGGGCTGCAGCAGACCGCCGGCCAGCGCCTCCTGGAGCGCCTCGGGGTTGCTCGGGTCGAGCTCGCCGACCAGCTCCTCCATCCGGGAGCTGTCGACCTTGATACCGCGGGCGTACGCCTCGACGGCGCCGAACAGGTGCGCCCGCAGCCACGGCACGTGGGCGAACAGCCGCTGGTGGGCGGCCTCCCGCAGGGCCAGGTACAGCCGGACCTCCTCGGCGGGCACGCTCAGGCCCTCGCCGAACTCGGCGATGTTCTGCGGCAGCAGCGCGGCCTTCCCGGCCGGCGCGAGCGGCAGGCCGACGTCGGTGGAGCCGAGCACCTCGGCGGCGAGCGCGCCGAGCGCCTGGCCGATCTGGGTGCCGAACATCGCGCCGCCCATCGAGCGCATCACGCCCATCAGCGGACCGGCCATCGCCTGCATCTCGGCGGGCAGCACGCCGCCCATCGCGTTGCCGACCCGCTCGGCGACCGGGTCCACCAGGTCCTTCCAGACCGGCAGGGTGGCCTCGATCCACTCGGCCCGGCTCCACGCCACGGCGGTGTTCGCGCCGGAGGGGAACTCGGTGGCGGAGTCCAGCCAGAGCTCGGCCAGCCGGACGGCGTCGGCGACCGCGGTGCGCTCGGTGGCGCTGACCGAGCGGTCCTTCGAGCGGCCCTCGGGCTGCTCGGCGACGACGGTCTGCCGGGCGATGTCCTTGGCGAGGTCCCAGTTCACCGGGCCGCCCTCGAACGAGAGCATCTGGCCGAGCTGCTGGAACGCCGCGCCCAGGTCGCCCGGGTTGAGGTTGCCGAGCATCGCACCGAAGGGGTTGTCCCCGGCGGGGCCGCCGGGGCCTCCGGGGGCGCCCATGCCGAACAACGCGCCCAGCGGATTGCCCGGACCGAAGCCGAAGGGCTGCTGCGGCGGGGTACCTTCCGGAGAGGTGCCCGAGGCGCCGGGGGTGCCCGGATCCTTCGAGGCGCCCTCGTCCTGGCCGCTCCTGTCCTTGTCATGGCCGCTCTGTCCGGGCTTGCCCTTGCCGTCCTCGGGCTCCTCGGGCGGGGTGGAGAATCCGAAGGGGAGGTCGCTCACGGGGTCCTCGATCTGGTCGGCCGTCACGCAGGTGGTGTGGCGGGGGAGGCGGCGCGCCCGCGGCGGCGGGCGGGACAACGGTCTGGCGGCCCGACCGCGCCGGGTGCACCGCTGGACCCGCGCCTCGGGCAGGATGGACCGTACGTGACACTCGTACGTACGCACATAAGCTAACCGTGGAGGATGGTCGGTGAGTTCCCCGCCTTCGGACGTTCGCTCTGGGCTGACCGGAGATGAGGACGCCCCTGTCACCACGGGTTCGCCGCCTCCAGCCTACGGCGGCCGGCCGCTCACCGTGGCGGTCACCGGCGCGGCCGGGGTGCTCGGTGAGCGGGTCGCCGCGCGCCTGGTGGCCTCGCCCGCGGTCCGCAAGGTGCTCGCCGTCGACGACCGGCGCGGCGAGGTGCCCGGCGCCCAGTGGCGGGTGCTGGACATCCGCGACCCGGCGGTGGCCGAACGGCTGGCCGGCGTCGACGTGGTGGTCCACCTGGCGATGGACCTCGGCATGGAGTCGGACCCGCGCGCCCGGAGTGCGTACAACGTGCGGGGCGCGCAGACGGTGGTGACCGCCGCTGCGGCCGCCGGTGTGCACCGGGTGGTGCTGTGCACCTCGGCGATGGTCTACGGCGCGCTGCCGGACAACGAGGTGCCGCTGGCCGAGGACTCCGAACTGCGGGCCACCGAGGAGGCCTCGCTGGTCGGCGACCTGCTGGAGATCGAGCGGCTGGCCCGCCGGGCACCGCGCGCCCACCCGGGCCTGCAGGTGACGGTGCTGCGCCCGGCCGTGGTGGTCGGCCCCGGCATCGACACCGTGCTGACCAGGCACTTCGAGGCACCCAGGCTGCTGGTGGTGGCCGGGTCCCGGCCGTGCTGGCAGTTCTGCCACGTGGACGACCTGGCGTCGGCGCTGGAGTACGCGGCGCTCGGCCTGGTCGAGGGCGAGGTGACGGTCGGCTGCGACGGCTGGCTGGAGCAGGAGGACGTCGAGAAGCTCTCCGGCATCCGCCGGATGGAGTTGCCGGCCGCGCTGGCGCTGGGCACCGCGGCCCGGCTGCACCGCCTGGGCCTGACCCCGGCCCCGGCCGGGGACCTGGCGTACACCATGTACCCGTGGGTGGTCTCCGGCAGCCGGCTGCACGAGGCGGGCTGGCGGCCGGGCTTCACCAATGAGGAGGTGCTGGCCGAGCTGCTCGCGCAGGTCTCCGGGAAGCACGCGGTGGCCGGACGCCGGCTGGGCGGCAAGGAGGCGGCGACCAGCCTGGGCGCGGCGGGGGCCACGGTCGCCCTGGTCGGTACCGCGGCGCTGGTGCGCCGGGCCCGCAAGCGGCGCCGGTTCTGAGACCGGGCCGCCGGCCGGGCCGGCGGATCCGTACCTGCACCGGCCCGTACCTGCCCGCACCGGCCCGTGCCTGCTCCTACCCGTCCGGACCTCGGCATTGTCACGATGCGAAATTGTCGAATCGTAATGCGGAAGACTCTTGCTCTCCCGCGGCGGCGATGGGCAATCATTGGGGGCATGTCCGAGAACCACGACCCGATCCGTCTGCTCGCGATCCGCGAGACCCCGCTCTCGCTCGACGAGGTCTACGAGGCGGTCGGCGACGACGCGGCCGGCGGCACCACCGTCTTCGTCGGGACGGTGCGCGACCACGACGGCGGCAAGTCGGTCGCCGCGCTGGAGTACAGCGCCCACCCCACGGCCGAGCGCGAGCTGCGCCGGGTCGCCGAGAAGGTCGTCGCGGACTTCCCGGTCCGGGCGCTGGCCGCCGTGCACCGGATCGGCCGGCTGGAGATCACCGACAAGGCGGTGATCGTCGCGGTCTCCTGCGCGCACCGCGGCGAGGCCTTCGCGGCGGCCCGCCGGCTGATCGACGACCTCAAGCACGAGGTGCCGATCTGGAAGCACCAGGTCTTCGCCGACGGCGAGGAGGAGTGGGTCGGCGCCGGCGGTTGCTGAGCGCGCCCGGTTCCTCACCCGTTCGGCCGACGGGCGGTGCCGGGGATCCCCCGTGGCGGTGACGCCTCCGGGGGTCCCGTAACCCGGATGGCGCTGCAGCCGTTCTCCACCCGGGCGGCTAATCTGCTCATAGACACGACGAGCTGGGAGTACGGATATGGCTGCGCTCGCCTGGTTGATCATTCCCGTTGTCGCCCTGCTGCTCGGCACCCTGTGGGCCCTGTGGGCCGCCCGTACCCCGAGAGCCACCGCCGATCCCGCCTCGCTCGCCGAGCACCAGCGCTTCCGCGCCGCGATGGAGCGCAGCACGGCCGGCGGCCGCGAACCCGGCGGGCGCTGAGCCCGGGCCCCGGCAGCGCCCGGTCACCGGCTTCCCGTACTGTCGAGCCATGCCACGCCGCTCCGCGACGATGCTCGCCGCCACTCTGCTGCTGATAGGCCTGCTGTGCGCCTCAGTGGTGATGAAGGTCCCGTACACCGAGATGAGCCCGGGTCCGACCTTCAACACCCTCGGGGTGCAGGACGGGACGGGGCAGCCGGTGATCACCATCACGGGGCACGAGACGTACCCGACCAGCGGGAACCTCAACATGACCACCGTCCAGGTGACCGGGGCCAACTACCAGCCCAGCCTGGTCTCCGCCGTGGTCGGCTGGCTGCGCGACGACGTGCTGGTGGTGCCGCACGACAACGTGTACCCCAAGGGCCAGACAGACAAGGAGGCCCAGCAGCAGAACGCCGAGGAGTTCGCCTCCTCCGAGGACAGCGCGAAGACCGCCGCCCTCACGGAGCTCGGCATCCCGGTCGGCGCGCAGGTGATCGTGGCCTCGGTGGCGGCGGGCGGGCCCTCCGAGGGCCGGCTGCACGCCGGGGACCGGATCCTCGCGGTGGACGGCACGCCGGTGACCACCGCGGCCTCGGTGGCCGAGCAGGTGACCAAGCACAAGCCGGGTGAGACCACCGTCTTCACCGTGGTCCCGCACGGCGCGGCGGACTCCGCAAAGGCCGACGTGTCGATCCCCACGGCGAAGGCGCAGGGCGGCGACCGGGCGATCGTGGGCATCGTGCCCGGGATCGACCACACCTACCCGTTCAAGATCGACATCGGGCTGCAGGACGTCGGCGGCCCGAGCGCCGGCCTGATGTTCGCGCTCGGCATCGTCGCCAAGCTGACGCCCACCGACCTGACCGGCGGCAAGTTCGTGGCCGGCACCGGGACCATCGCCGACGACGGCAAGGTCGGGCCGATCGGCGGCATCCAGATGAAGCTGATCGCCGCCCGGAACAAGGGCGCCCAGTACTTCTTCACCCCGGCCGACAACTGCGCCGAGGCCGTCAAGGGCACCCCGAGCGGGCTGACCCTGATCAAGGTGGACAACCTCGACGGCGCGCTCAAGGCGCTGGACTCCGTCCGGGCCGGCCAGAACGACGCGCTGCCCGCCTGCCCCCGCTGACCCGGCCGGGCCCGCGGAGGCGGGACGGGCGGCCGGTCAGGAGAAGGTCGCCAGCAGAGCCTCGGTCAGCCCCGGCACCAGGTCGGGCCCGGTCAGCACCTCACGGGCGACGTCCTTCTCGCGCAGCCGCAGGGCGATCTCGCGCGAGCCGTCGCGCAGCACCGCCGCGGTGATCCGGACCTCCTGGCGGGCCGGGTGGTTGGCCACCCAGTCGGCCAGCTCGGCCTCGGTGGCGTTCTTGGGGCGGGTCTGCTCGGCGCCCGGCGGGAGCATCAGCCGCTCGACCACCAGCGCGCAGCCGACCACCTGGTCCGGCCAGGCGATGGTGCCGAGGAACTTGTCCAGCGCCGCACCGGCCGGCAGTTCCTCCTGCTCGACCGGGGTCAGACCGGCGGCGTCACCGTCGGTCAGGCCGAGCTGCTTGGCCAGCCGGGGGTCCGCCTTGCGCAGCTTCGCGGTGTCCACCAGGGCGAACAGCCGGGCCGGGAGGTCCCAGCCGAGGGTGGCGGCGTACTCGTCGATCTCCAGCGCGGCCCGGGTGAGCGGGGTCGCGGCGGGCAGGCCGGCGGCCTCGGACGGCGTGCCGGACGGGATGTTGTGGGCATCGGACATGCCCCAATCCTCACATGCGCCGAAGGGACCGCCGCTCCGCCGGGCCGCGGGGCCGGGTCCGGGGAAGGCCCGATCTCGTTCCCAACCGTGGGAACTCCGGTAAAGACCGATTAAGTTGCACTGGAGTCCGACCCACCACGAAGTCCACGACACACGTCCACGACACAACAGCAGAGGTGCCACCTTGGTATTCCAGATGCCGGATCGCCCCGGCCCGGGCTTCCGTGCCAGAGTCGGCCCGCCCTCCCGTCGCACCAAGGTGCTCCTGCTGACCGCGGGCGTGCTCGCCGCCCTGTTCGTGCTCTTCGTGCTGTTCTCCGGCGTGTGGACGGACTGGCTGTGGTTCAAGTCGGTCCACTACTCCTCCGTCTTCACCTCCCAGCTGTGGACCAAGGCCGGGCTGTTCGCCGTCTTCGGCCTGCTGATGGCCGTGGTGGTCGGGGCCAACCTCTGGCTGGCCTACCGGCTGCGCCCGCCGCTGGCCGCGATGTCGGTCGAGCAGCAGAGCCTGGACCGCTACCGGATGGGCGTGGCCCCGTACCGGAAGTGGCTGCTGATCGGCGTCTCGCTGCTGGTCGGCCTGGTCGCGGGCGCCGCGGCGAGCGGCCAGTGGCGGACCTGGATGCTGTGGACCAACGAGACCGCGTTCGGGGTGAAGGACAGCCAGTTCCACCTGGACGTCTCCTTCTACGCCTTCGAACTGCCCTGGTACGAGTTCCTGCTGGGCTTCGCGTTCAGCGCGGTGATCGTCTCGCTGCTGGCCTCGCTGCTGGTGCACTACCTGTACGGCGGCCTGCGGCTGCAGGGCCCGGGCCGCCGGGCCAGCGCCGGCGCGCAGGGCCATCTCGCGGTGCTGCTCGGCGTGTTCGTGCTGCTGAAGGCGGTGGCGTACTGGCTGGACCGGTACGCGCTGGCGGTGAAGTCCGGTGCGTACAAGGGCGTGGACGGCTGGACCGGCCTGCGCTACGTGGACGCCAACGCGTTCCTGCCGGCCAAGACCATCCTGTTCTTCGTCGCGATCATCTGCGCACTGCTGTTCTTCCTCACCCCGGTCCGCCGCACCTGGGCCCCGGCGCTGATCGGCTTCGGTCTGATGGCGCTCTCGGCGGTGCTGATCGGCGGCCTGTACCCGGCGATCGTGCAGCAGTTCCAGGTCAAGCCGAACGAGCAGGCCAAGGAGACGCCGTACATCCAGAAGAACATCGACGCCACCAGGCAGGCGTACGGCATCGCGGACAGCCGGACCCAGCAGTACGACCCCAAGGGCACCACCAGCGCCGACGCGCTGAAGCCGGACGCCCAGACGGTCGCCGACATCCGGCTGCTGGACCCCAACGTGGTCTCGCCGACGTTCCAGCAGAACGAGGCGCTGCGCAAGTACTACGCGTTCCCCAAGACCCTGGACGTCGACCGGTACGGCAGCCAGGACACCGTGGTCGGCGTGCGCGAACTCGACCTGAACGGGGTCCAGCAGCGCAACTGGATCAACGACCACTTCAAGTACACCCACGGCTACGGCCTGGTCGCCGCCAAGGGCAACCAGGTCGACGCGCTGGGCAACCCGGTCTACACCGAGTCCTCGCTGCCGACCCAGGGTTCGCTCGGCGACTACCAGCAGCGGGTCTACTACGGCGAGAAGACCGGCACCTACTCGATCGTCGCCGGCACCGACATGGACGAGATCGACTACACCTCGGAGTCCGGCGCCGCGGTCAGCTACAAGTACAGCGGCGGCAGCGGTGTCTCGCTGGACAACCCGCTCACCCGGGCCGCGTACGCGGTGAAGTTCGCCGAGCCGCAGATCCTCTACTCCGGTGCGATCGGCGACGGCGCCAAGGTGATCTACGACCGCACCCCCAAGGAGCGGGTGGAGAAGGTCGCCCCGTGGCTGTCGATCGACGCCGACCCGTACCCGGTGGTGCAGGACGGCAAGCTGGTCTGGGTGCTGGACGGCTACACCACCTCGGACGGCTTCCCGTTCTCCTCCAAGACCACCCTCGGCGACGTCACCAAGGACTCGCTGACCGACCAGCGCGGCCGCACGCTGACCGCCGTCAACACGGTCAACTACATCCGCAACTCGGTGAAGGCCACCGTCGACGCCTACACCGGCGAGGTGACGCTCTACCAGTGGGACGACACCGACCCGGTGCTGAAGACCTGGATGAAGGCCTTCCCCGGCACGGTCAAGGCGAGGGCCGACATCCCGGCCACCCTGCTGCCGCACCTGCGGTACCCGCAGGACCTGTTCAAGGTGCAGCGCGACCTGCTCTCGCAGTACCACATGACCGACGCCAGCGGCTTCTTCAACGGCACCGACATCTGGCAGGTGCCGGTCGACCCGACCACCGCCGCCGGTGAGGTCCAGCCGCCGTACTACCTGACCGTCCGGATGCCCGACGCCCCGGCCGCGAGCTTCTCGCTGACCACCAGCTTCGTGCCCAGCGGCCGGGACAACCTGGCCGCCTTCATGGCCGTCAGCGCGGACCCCGGCCCGGACTACGGGAAGATCCGGATCCTCAAGGTGCCGAGCGGCTCCGGCGCGCTCGGACCGAAGCTGACCCAGGCCAAGTTCAACTCGGACCCGGCCGTGGCGAACCAGCTCACCCTGCTGCGCACCGGCACCGACTCCGACATCGAGTACGGCAACCTGCTGACCCTCCCGGTCGGCGGCGGCCTGCTCAACGTCGAGCCGGTCTACCTGCTCGGCCGCAGCGCCAAGGTCCCGGTGCTGAAGAAGGTCCTCGCGGTGTACGGCAACGACAACGTGGCGCTGGAGGACACCCTGGAGAAGGCGCTCGCCAAGGTGTTCGGCAACGCGGCCAGCGGCGCGCCGATCACGCCGACGGCGCCGACCGCACCGGGGACCACCCCGACCGCACCCACCACGCCCAGCCCGGGGAGCACCCCGAGCCCGGGTGCCACCCCGAGCACCCCGGGGCCGGGTACGGACCCGGCGGTGACCAAGGCGATCCAGGACGCGCAGAAGGCGTACGACGACAGCCAGGCGGCGCTGAAGAGCGGTGACTGGGCCAAGTACGGCGAGGCCCAGAAGGCGCTCCAGGAGGCGCTCAACCGGGCGGCCGCGGCGCAGTCGGCGGCGCAGCCGAGCGGCGGGGGCAGCCCCGCGCCGGCGCCTTCGCCGGGTGCGACCGGGTCGGCGGCGCCGAGTGCCTCGCCCACGCCCGGCTCCTGAGCTGCGGTAACCGATTGATGATCTGCCCCGCGTCCGTGCTACTGTGGAGTTACCGACGCGGGGTGGAGCAGCTCGGTAGCTCGCTGGGCTCATAACCCAGAGGTCGCAGGTTCAAATCCTGTCCCCGCTACTCAGTAGCAGAAGGCCCGGAGGATCAGATCCTCCGGGCCTTCGCCATGAGGTGGGTGTCATGAGTGGCCGAATGAGTGATCAACTCCGGTACGATGCCTGACCGGGGTTTGTGGGGGACAAGTGTCGGGAAATCGACAAAGCGCTGAAGCAATCTCGCCGGGCTTCGGCTCCGCCCCGTCAAATTCGTCCGGGGCAGGTGTACGCGGGTTGCGGGTGGTGCGACGATGGAGCACATGGGGGACGCAGTACGGCCGTTGACGGGCCGTCGGCTCCGACACGTCCCTCGGGGGTCCACTTCCGGCCGTGGGTCGGGTTCGCCCGGCCGTGGGCTGGGGTGGGGGTCCGTCCCGGTCGGGAGGCTGGGGTGGGGGTCCGTCCTGGTCGGGAGGCTGGGGTGGGGGTACCCCCGGCCGAAGGCTGGGGGAGGGTGCCGCAGCACTCTGGGGGAGCGGGAGTCGGCATGAAGCTGATCGGCAGGAACGAGCGAGGAGCGGGGACCGGCGCCGCCCGTGGCGCGGACGACCCGCACCACGATATCGAGGCGGACACCGAGGGCTGGGCGATCAGCCCCGACGACACGCACACCGCTCTGCCCGCCCAGCGCACCGGGGTGCAGACCGCGCCGCGGCCCGAGGGCTACGGCCCCGAGAGCCTGGTGCACGTCTCCGCCCGGCAACTCGTCGACGCCATCGGCCCGTACGCCCGGAGCGCCGCCCCCGAGGCGGTCGAGCCGGAGGCCGCGAGCTTTGAGAGCGCCCTCGCCGCCCGCGAGCAGGCCGCCCTGGAGTCCCGGCACCGGCAGGCCGCCGACGGCGGTGACGCCAACGCGGCGAGCCAGCTCGGCGCGCTGCTGCTGCGCCGGGGCGACCTCGCCGACGCCGAGCCGTACCTGCGTTCGGCCGCGGCGGCCGGACTGCGGGCCGCCGCCAACAACCTGGGCGTGCTGCTGCACCAGCAGGGCCAGCGTGCCGAGGCCGCCCAGTGGTGGCGGCAGGCCGCCGTCGCGGGCAGCGCCCCGGCGGCGCACGCGCTCGGTCTGCAACTGCGCGACCAGGGCGAGGAGGAGGCCGCCGAGTACTGGCTGCACTTCGCGGCCGAGCACGGCCACCCGCTCGGGGCGTACGCGCTGGGCGATCTGATGGAGCATCGGCGCGACGTCCGGGCGGAGCGCTGGTTCAAGGCGGCCGCCGACGCCGGGCACCGCGAGGCCGCGTACCGGCTGGCCCGGATGCGGGAGGCGGCCGGTGACAAGGAGACCGCCGAGACCTGGTACCGCACCGCCGCCGCGCGCAGCCACGCCCGGGCCGCGCTGCGGCTCGGCGTGCTGCTGGAGGAGCGTGCGCAGGAGGAGCCCGCGCTGGTCGAGGAGGCCGCGCGCTGGTACCGGCAGTCTGCGCAGAACGGCGAGGCCCGGGCGGCCTGCGCGCTGGGCTTCCTGCTGCGCGACACCGGTGACCTGACCGCCGCCGCCGAGTGGTGGCAGGAGGCGGCCGACGCCGGTGACGGCACCGCGGCCAACGCGCTCGGCGCGCTGCACGCGAGCCGCAACGAGCCGGTCGAGGCCGAGCGCTGGTACCGGGTGGCACTGGAGGCGGGCGACCACAACGGCGCGTTCAACCTCGGCCTGCTGTGCGCGGGCGCCGGACGTGAGGCGCAGGCCGAGCAGTGGTACCGCCGTGCCGCCTACGCGGGGCACCGCGAGGCCTGCAACGCGCTGGCGGTGATCCTGCTGCAGCGCGGCGACGAGTCCGGTGCCGAGCCCTGGTTCTCCAAGGCGGCCGAAGCCGGCAGCGTGGACGGCGCGTTCAACCTCGGCGTGCTGCACGCCGGGCGCGGGGACCAGCAGCAGGCGCACGAGTGGTACGCGCGCGCCGCCGCGGAGGGGCACGGCGAGGCGGCGCTCCAACTGGCCGTCGCCCAGGAGCAGCGCGGCCACCTGACGGCGGCGCTGGAGCGCTACCGCCAGTCGGCGGTCGGCGGTTCCGCGGAGGGCGCGTTCCGGCTCGCCTCGCTGCTGGACCGGCGCGGTGACGCGGATTCCGAGGCCGAGCACTGGTACGCCGTGGCCGCGGACGCCGGGCACCGGCGGGCGCAGGTCCGGATGGGGGTGCGGGCGGCCGAGCGCGGCGCGCTGGAGATCGCCGAGAGCTGGTACCGGCGGGCGGCGGAGGCGGGGAGCCGCAGCGCGGCGTTCAACCTCGGGCTGCTGCTGGCCCGGCAGGACTCCGAGGCGGAGGCGATGCTCTGGTACACCCGGGCCGCGGATGCCGGACACGGGCGGGCGGCGCTGCGGCTCGCGCTGCTGGCGCTGCGGCGGGGTGAGCCGGTGCAGGCGGAGAGCTGGTGCCGCCGGGCCGGCGAGTACGGGCCCGCGGAGGTCGCGGAGCGGGCGGCGCGGCTGCTGGGCGCGCTCAACGCGGAACTCAGCGCCTGAGGCGTACCCCTGGGGTGCTCCCCGGCGACGCTCAGGGTCACCCCCAGGGGCGCAGTTCCGCGCGCCCCTGAAAGCGCCCCTTCCGGTGATGTAGGTGGCCTCTGGGATTGGTGTGCGTGTTGACTTAGACAATGTCCAAGCTAGGATCTGGTCTGTCACGACCGGACCACGCGGAGGCATGCCATGACCACCCAGGACGACCTGCGGCCCACCCTCACCACGGAGGCCGGCGCGCCCGTCGCCGACAACCAGAACACCGAGACGGCCGGTGTGGGCGGCCCCGCGCTCCTCCAGGACCAGCACCTCTTCGAGAAGCTCGCGCACTTCAACCGCGAGCGCATCCCGGAGCGCGTGGTGCACGCCCGCGGCGCGGGCGCGTACGGCACCTTCACGGTGACCGCCGACGTGACGCCGTACACCAGGGCGGCGTTCCTGTCCGAGGTCGGCAAGCAGACCGAGACCTTCCTGCGGTTCTCCACCGTGGCGGGCAGCCTGGGCTCCGCGGACGCGGTCCGCGACCCGCGCGGCTTCGCGCTGAAGTTCTACACCGAGGACGGCAACTACGACCTGGTCGGCAACAACACGCCGGTCTTCTTCATCAAGGACGCCGTCAAGTTCCCGGACTTCATCCACACCCAGAAGCGCGACCCGTACACCGGTTCGCAGGAGGCGGACAACGTCTGGGACTTCTGGGGCTTCTCGCCCGAGTCCACCCACCAGGTGACCTGGCTGTTCGGCGACCGCGGCATCCCGGCCACGCTGCGGCACATGAACGGCTACGGCTCGCACACCTACCAGTGGCAGAACGAGGCCGGCGAGCACTTCTGGGTCAAGTACCACTTCAAGACCGACCAGGGGATCCGCAACCTCACCCAGGCCGAGGCCAACGCGCTCGCCGGTGAGGACCCGGACAGCCACCAGCGGGACCTGCGCGAGTCGATCGAGCGCGGTGAGTTCCCGAGCTGGACCGTGCAGGTGCAGATCATGCCCGCCGCCGACGCCGCCGCCTACCGGTTCAACCCCTTCGACCTGACCAAGGTCTGGCCGCACGCCGACTACCCGCCGATCGAGATCGGCCGCCTGGAGCTCAACCGCAACCCCGACAACGTGTTCGCCGAGGTCGAGCAGTCGATCTTCTCGCCGGCGCACTTCGTCCCCGGCATCGGCCCGTCCCCGGACAAGATGCTCCAGGGCCGGCTGTTCGCCTACGCGGACGCCCACCGCTACCGCGTCGGCATCAACGCCGACCACCTGCCGGTGAACCGCCCGCACGCCACCGAGGCGCACACCAACCACCGCGACGGCCGCCTCTACGACGGCCGCCACGGCCGCCGCAAGAACTACGAGCCCAACAGCTTCGGCGGCCCGGTGCAGACCGGCCGCCCGCTGTGGGCCGCCGTCCCGGTGGCCGGCGCCACCGGCACCCACGAGGCCCCCGCGCACGCCGAGGACGACGACTTCGGGCAGGCCGGCACCCTCTACCGGCTGTTCTCCGAGGAGGAGAAGCAGCGCCTGATCGCCAATCTCGCGGGCTTCATCGCCAAGGTCTCGGCCGACCGCGACGACATCGTCGAGCGGGCGATCGACAACTTCCGCCGGGCCGACGCCGACTACGGCCGCCGCCTGGAGGAGGCCGTCCGCGGGCTGCGCAAGCAGAAGTAGCGCCGGCCGCACGAGCTGCGGGCCCGGGAGCAGCACGGCTGCTCCCGGGCCCGCGACCAGTCGGCCGGACGAGCGGCTCACACGCTCAGCCGGCGCAGCGCCTCCTCGTGCAGCAGCCCGTTGCTGGCGACCGCGTCCGCGCCGTTCGGCCCGTCGTAGCCGTCCAGCCCGGTGAAGCGGCCGCCGGCCTCCTGCACCACGATGCACGGCGCGGCCATGTCCCACAGGCTCAGCTCGGGCTCGGCCGCGATGTCCACCGCGCCCTCGGCGACCATCATGTACGACCAGAAGTCGCCGTACGCCCGGGTCCGCCAGCAGGCCCGGGTGAGGTCCAGGAACGGGTCGAGCCGCCCGCGCTCCTCCCAGCCGGTGAGCGAGGAGTAGGAGAGCGAGGCGTCGCCGAGGTCGGCCACGCCCGAGACCGAGATCCGGCTCGCCTTGGCCAGGCTGCGGCCGGCGTACGCGCCCAGGCCCTTGGCCGCCCACCAGCGGCGGTTCAGCGCGGGGGCGGAGACGATGCCGACCACCGGCTGCAGCTCGCCGTCCACGCCCTCCTCCAGCAGTGCGATCAGGGTGGCCCAGACCGGTACCCCGCGGACGTAGTTCTTGGTGCCGTCGATCGGGTCGACCACCCAGCGCCGGGGGCCGTTGCCCTGCAGGCCGTACTCCTCGCCGAGCACCGCGTCGCGCGGCCGGGCCCGCTGCAGCACGCTGCGCACCAGCTCCTCGGCGGCCTTGTCGGCGTCGCTGACGGGCGTCAGGTCGGGCTTGGTCTCGACCTTGAGGTCCAGCGCCTTGAAGCGCTCTATGGTGACGGAGTCGGCCGAGTCGGCGAGGACGTGGGCAAGGCGGAGATCGTCGTGGTAGTCGGCCATGCCCGAACGATAGCGAGCCGCCCGCGATCCCGACACCACGGCTCGCTCGGTGGACGCGAGGGCCGGCCGGACCGCCCGGGCCGCCGCGGCCGTCAGTGCCCGCCGCCGCTGAGCTGGAGCCCGACCACCCCGGCGATCACCAGGCTGATCGAGAGCAGCTTCAGGGTGCTGCTGGACTCGTCCAGGAAGACCATGCCGTACACCGCGGTGCCGGCCGCCCCGATCCCGGTCCACACCGCGTAGGCGCTGCCCACCGGCAGGTACTTCAGCGAGAGGGTGAGCAGACCGAAGCTGCCCAGCGCGAAGCAGCAGAACGCGACGGTGGGCCAGAGCTTGGTGAAGCCGTGGCTCAGCTTGAGGTTGACCGCGAAGCCCGTCTCCAGCAGACCGGCGAGGACCACCATGGCCCATGGCATCGCGCTGTCTCCCTGCGCCCGGCGGCACCGGACCGGACGGTCCGACCTTCCTATGATCGCCACGCCGGGGCCGTCCGACACCTCCCGACCGGCCGAACGTGGGTCAGTCGCCCTCGCCCGCCTCGCGGGTGGAGAGCAGCCGGCGCAGCGAGTACAGCCGGGCCGGGTCGGCGTGCCCGTCCGCGACCCAGGCGTCCAGGGCGCAGTCCGGCTCGTCGTGGCTGCAGGCGCGCGGGCAGTCCACGGTGCCCGGCTCCAGGTCGGGGAAGGCGAGGATGACCCGGGACGGGTCGATGTGCGAGAGCCCGAAGGACCGGAAGCCCGGGGTGTCGATCACCCAGCCCGGATCGAGCGCCTTCTTGGAACCCGGCTTGACCCCGGGCGGCGGCGGCAGCCGTAGTGCCAGCGCCGACACGGTGGTGTGCCGGCCGCGCCCGGTGACGGCGTTGACGTGCCCGGTGGACCGCTGGTGCAGCGGTACCAGCGCGTTCACCAGGGTGGTCTTGCCGACGCCGGAGTGGCCGATGAAGACCGTGGACAGTCCGCGCAGCCGCTCCCGGACCGCCTCCGCGCCGGCCGTCTCCAGCTCGTCCCGCCGGGTCACCACGTACCGGATGCCCAGCGGCGCGTACGCCTCCAGCAGCGGCTCGGCCGGGGCCAGGTCGGACTTGGTGAGCACCAGCAGCGGCTCCATCCCGGCGTCGTACGCCGCCACCAGGCAGCGGTCGATCAGCCGGGGCCGCGGCTCCGGGTCGGCCAGCGCGGTGACGATCGCCAGCTGCTGGGCGTTGGCGACCACGATCCGCTCGTACGGGTCGTCGTCGTCCGCGGTGCGCCGCAGCACCGAGCTGCGCTCCTCGACCCGGACGATCCGGGCCAGCGTGTCGGCCTCGCCGGACAGGTCGCCGACCACGTTCACCACGTCGCCGACCACCACGCCCTTGCGGCCCAGCTCGCGCGCCTTCATGGCGATGACCTGGCGCTCCTGCTTGGTGCCCGCGTCCACCAGGCAGGTCAGCCGGCCCCGGTCCACGGTGAGGATCATCGCCTCGGCGGCGTCCTCGTGCTTGGGCCGGATCCGCGTCCGCGGCCGGGAGCCCTTGCGGCCCGGGCGGTTGCGGATGTCGTCCTCGTCGGCGTCCTTGCCGTAGCGGCGCATGCTGTTCTACTTCCCGTCAGCTCTGGCCCAGCAGGTCGGCCCACATCTGCGGGAAGTCCGGAAGGGTCTTGGCGGTGGTCGCCACGTTCTCCACCTCGACGCCCTTGACCGCGAGGCCGAGCACGGCGGCGGCGGTGGCGAGGCGGTGGTCCTCGTAGGTGTGGAAGACGCCCCCGTGCAGGGTCCGCGGGCGGATCCGCAGGCCGTCCTCGGTCTCGGTGACGTCGCCGCCGAGGTCGTTGATCTCCTTGGCCAGCGCGGCCAGCCGGTCGGTCTCGTGCAGCCGCAGGTGGGCGATGCCGTACAGGTGGGACTCCGAGTCGGCGAGCGCCGCCACCGCGGCGATCACCGGGGTGAGCTCGCCGACGTCGTGCAGGTCGGCCTCGATGCCGTGGATCCGGCCGGTGCCGGTGAACTCCAGGCCCTCGTCGGTGAAGCGGCACTCGCCGCCCATCCGGGTGTACAGCTCGCGCAGCTGGTCGCCCGGCTGGTAGGTGTGCTTCGGCCAGTCCCGGACGGTCACCCGGCCGCCGGTGACCAGCGCGGCGGCGAAGAACGGCGCCGCGTTGGAGAGGTCCGGCTCGACCACCAGGTCGCGGCCGATCAGCGCGCCCGGGGTGACCCGCCAGACGTCCTTCTCGCCGCCGTCCTCGGGGGCGTCGACCTGGCCGCCGGCCTTGCGGACCATGTCGACGGTCATCCGGATGTGCGGCAGCGAGGGCACGGTGGAGCCGGTGTTCCGGATCTCCACACCGTTGTTGTAGCGGGCGCCGGACAGCAGCAGGGCGCTGACGAACTGGGAGGAGGAGGACGCGTCCAGCTCGACCGGGCCGCCGTCCAGCGAACCGGTGCCGTGCACGGTGAGCGGGAAGCCGCCGCGCCCGCCGTCGTCGATCCGCGCCCCGAGGGCGCGCAGCGCGTCGATCACGCCGTGCTGGGGGCGCTCGTAGCAGCGCGGGTCGCCGTCGAAGTGGACCGCGCCGTCGGCGAGCACCGCGAGCGGGGGCAGGAAGCGCATCACGGTGCCGGCGTTGCCGACGTCGACCTGGGCCGGGCCGCGCAGCCGGCCGGCCGGGATGACCCGCCAGGCCTCGCCGCCGCCGGTGCCGCCGCTGGCCGCGTTGACCGTCTCCTCGATGCCGACGCCGAGCGCCCGCAGACCGTCCGCCATCAGCTGCGAGTCGCGGCTGCGCAGCGGCCGGCGGACCCAGCCCGGGCCGTCGGCGAGCGCCGCCAGCACCAGCGCGCGGTTGGTCGCGGACTTCGAGCCGGGGATGGTCACGGTCGCGTCGACGGCGGCGGTGGCGACGGGTGCAGGCCACAGGGTGTCGGTCATGCGCCAAGTCTAGGGGTGGTGGGTGTACCGGCCGGTGCGGCGCCCGGGCGCGTGCCGGGGGCGTGCGGACGTCGCGCCCCGCCCCGGCCGGCCGCAGCTCAGTGGGTGGGCCAGTCCAGCAGCCGGCCGCCGCCGATCAGCAGGCACACCAGCGAGACCACCAGGAACAGCGTGACCCACAGCAGCGGGCTGACCCCGGTCAGCCGGCCGAGCTGGTCGGCGTCCGAGTCGGGCGCCCCGCCGTGCCGCCGCTTGCGCTGCAGCTCGACCACCGGCCGTACCCCGGCCAGCAGCAGGAACCAGACGCCCAGGTAGGCGAAGCCCGCCTGCAGCTCGTCGCCGCCGTACCAGGAGACCAGCACGAACGCGGCGCCGGTGACCACCACCGAGAGCACGCCGAAGGCGTTCCGGATCATGATCAGCATGCCGGCCAGCAGCAGGATGGAGATCCACAGCAGCGCGGTGACCCGGCCGGCGGCCAGCAGGGCGGCGCCGCCGAGCCCCAGCAGCGACGGCGCCGTGTAGCCGGCCGCCGCGGTCAGCACCATGCCGGGACCGGTCGGCGGACCGGAGGACAGGGTCAGGCCCGAGGTGTCGGAGTGCAGCCGGATGCCCGACAGCCGCCGCCGGGTGAGCAGGGCGACCAGGCCGTGTCCGCCCTCGTGCGCGATGGTCACCACGTTGCGGCTCAGCCGCCAGGCCGGGTGCAGCACCACCGCGAGCAGCGCGGCGGCGGCGGTGGCCAGCACCAGCCAGCCAGGCGGCATGGGCTGCGGGTCCACCAGCCGGTGCCACACGTCAGCGATGTCCATCCGTACCGTCCACCTCGCTCGGTCCTCTGCCGGAGCGGCAGCCTCCCATGCGGGGACGGTGCAGCGGTAGCGCGCGGTTCTCCCCGCGGCCGTCCCGGTCGGCGGGTCCGTTCCGCGCAACCGCGCCGTGCGGCGGCGGCGGGCATGGCAAGCTGATCTCCATGTGCGGTCGCTTCGCCTCCTCCACCAAGCCCGAGGACCTGGTCGAGCTCTTCGGGGTGGAGCAGTGGGATCCCGCGGAGACGCTCGCGCCGAGCTGGAACGTGGCCCCCACCGACCGGGCCTACGTGGTGCTGGACCGCACCCCCAGGGGCGGCCCGGCGCCGGTGCGGCAGCTGCGGGTGCTGCGCTGGGGCCTGGTGCCCGCGTGGTCGAGGTCGGCGGAGACCGCGGTCAAGATGATCAACGCCCGGGCCGACACCGTGCACGAGAAGCCGGCCTACCGGCAGGCCTTCGCCTCCCGCCGCTGCCTGCTCCCGATCGACGGCTACTACGAGTGGCAGCAGATACCCGGCGCCAAGGGCCGGGCCGGCAAGCAGCCGTACTTCGTCTCCCGCGCGGACGGCGGGGTGCTGGCGCTGGCCGGCCTGTACGAGTTCTGGCGCGACCGCACGCTGCCCGCCGACCACCCGGACGCCTGGCGGGTCACCTGCACGGTCGTCACCACCGAGGCCGAGCCGCTGCTGGCGCCGATCCACGAGCGGATGCCGCTCTTCCTCGACCCGGGCGGCTTCGACGCCTGGCTCGACCCGGACCGCACCGACCCGGACGACCTGCGGTCGCTGCTGGCGCCGCCCGCCCCCGGCGCGCTGCGGGTGCACCCGGTGGGCGCCGCCGTCGGCAGCATCCGCAACAACGGTCCCGAGCTGGTCCGCGAGCTGACCGACGAGGACCGCACCACCCTCTTCTGACCCCCGGAGCCACGCGTGCAGAGTCTGGTCCCCACCCCCGCCGGCGACGCCCGGATCACCCTGTTCGAGCCGCCCGGCCGGCCGCGGGCCACGCTGGCGCTCGGCCACGGCGCCGGCGGCGGCGTGGAGGCCGCCGACCTGCAGGCGCTGGCGCGGGTGCTGCCGCCGCTCGGCTTTGCGGTCGCGCTGGTCGAGCAGCCCTGGCGGGTGGCCGGGAAGAAGGTCGCGCCGCCGCCGAAGACCCTGGACGGCGGCTGGCTGCCGGTGGTCCCGGCGCTGTCCGCGGCCGAGGTGCCGCTGGTGGTCGGCGGCCGCAGCGCGGGCGCCCGGGTGGCCTGCCGGACCGGTCTGGCGTCCGGGGCGGCCGGCGTGCTGGCGCTGTCCTTCCCGCTGCACCCGCCGGGCCGCCCCGAGCGCAGCCGGGCCGCCGAACTGCTCGGCACCGGTCTGCCCACCCTGGTGGTGCAGGGCGGCGCGGACACCTTCGGCGGGCCCGGGGAGTTCCCGCGGCTGCCCGCCACCCACCGGCTGGTGGAGGTGCCCGAGGCGGGCCACGGGTTCAAGGTCCCCAAGCGTGCCGCGCTCGGTCCGCAGGAGGTGCTGGACCTGATCACCGGCGCGGTCGCGGACTGGCTGGCCCGCCTGGTCTGAGCCGCCCGGCCGGGCCGCCGCCGCGCCCGGGAATGCGAAACGGTGTCCGATGGTTGACCCCACCGTCAGCAGAGTCCCGGGTGAAAGGCGGCGCAGCACATGGGTTCGATCGCGTGCCCCGAGCGGCCGGAGGAGCGAGCGGCGGCCAACGCCCTCGTACCCGACTGGTCGGAGTGGCTGGTCGCGGGCGAGAAGCCCGTGAGCCCGATATCCTCCATCTCGGGTCGGCCCGTGGTGGGCCGGGCCGGTGCTGTCGAGGAGGTGGGTCCGGTCGTCGCGACCGATGACGAGTCCGTGCCGGACGTGGGCACCCCGGACGAGGGGCTGCCCGCGGGCGAGGCGCTGACCGGCGAGGAGCTGGCCGAGGCGATCGGCGAGGACACCTTCCGGGTGTCCGCGGACGAGAGCGAGGAGGCCCGGCGCGAGCGCTTCGAGCGCGACGCGCTGATGTACCTCGACCCGATGTACTCGGCGGCGCTCCGGATGACGCGCAACCCGGCCGACGCGGAGGACCTGCTGCAGGAGGCGTTCGCCAAGGCGTACGCGTCCTTCCACCAGTTCCGTGAGGGCACCAACCTCAAGGCGTGGCTGTACCGCATCCTCACCAACACCTTCATCAACTCGTACCGCAAGAAGCAGCGCGAGCCCCAGCGCACCGCGGCCGAGGAGATCGAGGACTGGCAGCTGGCCCGCGCCGAGTCGCACATGTCGACCGGGCTGCGCTCGGCCGAGGCGCAGGCACTCGACCACCTGCCGGACAGCGACGTGAAGGACGCCCTGCAGGCGATCCCGGAGGAATTCCGCATCGCGGTGTATCTCGCGGACGTAGAGGGCTTTGCGTACAAGGAGATCGCGGACATCATGGGTACACCCATCGGTACGGTGATGTCCCGACTGCACCGGGGCCGTCGTCAGCTGCGCGGCATGCTGGAGGATTACGCCCGTGACCGCGGGCTGGTCCCGGCGGGCAGTGGAGCAGGGCAGGAAGCGAAGGGCGCGGGCTCATGAGCTGCGGCGATCCGCACGACACCGAGTGTGGCGAGGTGCTCGACCACCTCTACGAATTCCTCGACAACGAGATGGCCGAGGGCGACTGCGCCAAGCTGCGGGTGCACTTCGAGGAGTGCTCCCCCTGCCTGGAGAAGTACGGTCTCGAACAGGCCATCAAGGCGCTGATCAAGCGGTCCTGCGGCTGCGACGACACGCCCGCGGACCTGCGCACCAAGGTGCTGGCGCGGATCGACTCGATCCGGGCCGGCCAGCGCTCCGCGCAGGCCGCCGCGGCCTCGGCCGACGGTCCGCCGGCCGGGCACGGCGCCCCGGCGGCGGCCACCGCCGAGTAGCGTCCCGGCACCCGCACGCGCGCGGGCCGGCCCCGGGCGGTCCCGGAGCCGGCCCGCGCCGTCGTCAGCAGGGACCGTCGTCGGCCCAGACGCCCCACTGGCCGCTGGCCGTCGGGACCTCGTTCAGGGTCCACCACTTCGCGTGGTACTTGTGGCCCTGGTAGGAGACCTGGTTGCCGTTGGTGTAGGTGGTGGTGGCGCTCCAGGCCGGCAGCGTGCAGGAGCCCGAGGTGGGGCTGGTGCTGGGGCTCGGGCTGCTCGGCGGCGGACTGGTCGGCGGGGGGGTGGGCGGCGTCGCCCCGGCGAACTTCACGGTGAACTTGGTGAAGTCCCAGTCGTTCTGCGCCACGCTGGAGCAGGAGCCGGACAGGCCCGGATCGACCGAACCCGCGCACTGGCGGTCCCGGTTGACGGACCAGTAGGTGTAGCGGGCCAGCCTGTGCGCGGTGGCGAAGTCCAGCACGGTCTGGAAGTCGGCCTGCCGGAAGTACTCGGCGGCGTCGGTGCGGCCGTTCATCAGCGAGACGCCCTCGTGGGCGTAGGCGGTGGCCTCACTCCAGCCGAAGGTGGTCTGCAGGATCTGGTTGAACTTCACCAGCGCGTCGGTCTGCGCGGCGGCGCCGTTGAAACCGCCGTCGAACGGCATGATCGAGTAGTTGTCCGGGCTGAAGCCCTGGCCCTTGGCCTCCAGCAGCATCTGGGTCCCGAACCAGCCGGTGCCCGCGTTGGTGCCGGCCGTGGTGATGGAGACGTACAGGCCGGGGTTGTCGCGCTGGAGGATCTTCGCGGCGCCGATCTCGTTGTGGATCGCCGCGGTGTTCTCGTACTCGGGCTCCTCCAGGTCGAAGTCGATCGCCTTGAGCTGGTACTTGGTGATCACCTTCTGGTACCCGGCCGCGGTCGCCTCCGGAGTGCCGCAGCCCTGGCCGAGCTTGTTGCCGCCGTAACCGCCGACCGAGACCGAGACGTCGCCGCCCTTGGCCCGGATCTTCTGGATGACCGCGGGCATCACGGTGTCGGTGTCGATCGAGGAGGTGCCGCCCCACGCGGGCCGACAGCCGCCCGCGTCCAGGATGAAGGCCAGCTGGAAGGCCTTCTGGCCGGTCGCGTCCATCACCGCGGCCGGGTCCGGCGGGCTGTTGTCCTCCGGCATCAGGTACGGCGCCGAGGCGTACCAGTTGCTGCCCAGGGCTTCGGCGGCGGCCGGGGCGGCGGACGCCGCGGTGCCGGACAGCGCGGCCACGCCGCCGGCCAGCAGGCCGAGCGCGGCGGTGGCGGCGGCGGC
>NZ_JAIZ01000768.1 GCF_000710465.2 Kitasatospora sp. MBT63
CGTGGCCGCCGCGGGCGCCCGGGCCGCGGCGGCCGGCCGCGGGCCGCGGTGCTGGGTTCGGTGTTCGGCACAGGGACAAGCATGGGGTCCGGCGGGCCGCGAACCGGCGCTCGGGCGCGGAGTGTCGCAGCCGTCCCCCCGTCACCCGCCAGCGGGCCGACCGGACATGGGCCGTGGTGCGCGCGTAGCGTGGCGCCATGCGAGCCATCACGATTCCCCAGTCCGGCGGACCCGAGGTGCTGACCTGGACGGAGGTGCCCGACCCGGTGCCCGCCGCCGGAGAGGTGCTGGTCGAGGTCGCGGCGAGCGCCGTCAACCGGGCCGATCTGCTGCAGCGTCAGGGCTTCTACGACCCGCCGGCGGGCAGTTCGCCCTACCCGGGACTGGAGTGCTCGGGCCGGATCGTCGAGCTGGGCCCCGGCGTCGCCGGGTGGGCCGTCGGAGACGAGGTCTGCGCGCTGCTGACCGGCGGCGGCTACGCGCAGCGGGTGGCGGTGCCCGCCGGGCAGCTGCTCCCGGTCCCGAAGGGCCTGAGCCCGGTGGAGGCGGCGTCGCTGCCCGAGGTGGCCGCCACGGTCTGGTCGAACGTCTTCATGGTGGCCCACCTGCGGCCCGCCGAGACGGTGCTGCTGCACGGCGGTGGCAGCGGCATCGGCACGATGGCGATCCAGCTGGCCAAGGCGGTCGGCGCGCGGGTCCTGGTGACGGCGGGCAGCGCCGAGAAACTGGCGCGCTGCGCCGAACTGGGCGCGGACGTCGGCATCAACTACCGGGAGCAGGACTTCGTGGCGGCGGTCCGGGAGGCCACCGGCGGGGCGGGCGCCGACGTGATCCTGGACATCATGGGCGCCAAGTACCTGCAGCGGAACGTGGACGCGCTGGCGGTCAGCGGCCGCCTGGTGATCATCGGCCTGCAGGGCGGGGTGCAGGGGGAGCTGAACCTGGCCACCCTGCTGGCCAAGCGGGCCGCGGTCGCGGCCACCTCGCTGCGCCCGCGGCCGCTGGCGGAGAAGGCGGCGATCGTGGCCGCGGTGCGCGAGCACGTCTGGCCGCTGGTCGAGGCGGGCGTGGTGCGGCCGGTGGTGGACCGGGTGCTGCCGATGGCGGACGCGGCCGCCGCCCACCGGGTGCTGGAGGCCGGTGAGCAGGTGGGCAAGGTGGTGCTGCAGGTCTGAGCGGCGCGGGTCGGCGGCGGGCCGGGGGTGGTCCCGAGGGCCCAGCCTGCCGAAATGCCCGGATTGTCGGTTTGTGTGAGGCTGGTGCGGAGCTGTCCGCCGCCGATCGCGCCCCGCTGCGGTCGGCCGTCGGAAGGACCTGCTTCCCATGGCCGCGCTTGCGTACGTGCTCTCGACCTTCCGCTCCGGCCTTCCCGCGGCCGTGCGCCGTGGTGCCGTGCTGACCGGGACCGGCCTGGTGCTGCCGGTGCTGCTGGCGGGCCCGGCCCTGGCGGCCGGGCCGGTCGCCGTACCCGCGGCCGCGCTGCCCGCCGCGTTCGCCACCGAGCCGCAGGGACCGGCCGG
>NZ_JAIZ01000769.1 GCF_000710465.2 Kitasatospora sp. MBT63
AGGTGGACCGCTCGGCGGCGTACGCGATGCGCTGGGTGGCGAAGCACATCGTGGCGGCGGGTCTGGCGACCAGGGCCGAGGTGCAGGTCGCGTACGCGATCGGCAAGGCGGAGCCGGTGGGTCTGTTCGTGGAGACGTTCGGGACCGAGACGGTGCCGGTGCTGAAGATCCAGGAGGCCGTGGTGAAGGTCTTCGACCTGCGTCCGGCCGCGATCATCCGGGACCTGGACCTGCTGCGGCCGATCTATGCGAAGACCGCCGCCTACGGCCACTTCGGCCGGGAGGACGCGGACTTCACCTGGGAGCGCACCGACCGCGTCGAGCAGCTCAAGCAGGCCGTGCAGGCCTGACGCCCGCGCCGGTGGACGGCGGTCGCCCTTCGGGGCGGCCGCCGTCCGCTGCGTTCCCGGGCCCGTCGGCAGGTCGGGGGTGTCGGCGGGGTCGGTTATGTTGTGGTCGGGCCCGGCTCGCCGAGCCGGGCCCGAGCGCGGTGGCACGGGGTCGGAGCACGGGAGCGATGGGCAGCGCAGAGGGCGCCGGCGAGCAGCTGGCCTTCATCCGGGAGACGGTCCGCCGCTCCCGGCCCAAGGCCGCGCGCGGCCTGGAGCTGGCCGGGCAGCTGCCGGTCGCCCGGGTCCTGGTCGACAAGGGCGTGCTCAGCCTCGACCAGTACTTCGACTACGCGGTGCCCGCCGCGATGGACGCCGACGCCCAGCCCGGCGTCCGGGTCAGGGTCCGGTTCGGTGCCCGGGTCGGGGCCTCCGGGCGGCGCGAGGGCGGACAGTTGCACGACGGGTTCGTGGTCGAGCGGCTGGCCGCCTCCGACTACGCCGGCCCGCTGGCGCCGCTGTCCCGGGTGCTGTCGCCCGAGCGGGTGCTCACCCCCGAGCTGCTGCGGCTGTGCCGCGCGGTCGCCGACCGTTACGCGGGCACCCTCGCCGACGTCCTGCAGCTGGCCGTACCGCCCCGGCACGCGGGCGCCGAGGCCGAGCCCTCCCCGCCGCCGCTGCCGCCGCCCCCCGCCCCTGAGCCCGGCAGCTGGGCGCGCTACCCGCAGGGGCCGGCCTTCCTCGGTTCGCTGGCGGCGGGCCACGCCCCCCGGGCGGTGTGGACGGCCCTGCCCGGACCGTCCTGGCCGCAGGAGATCGCCCGTGCGGTGGCCGCCACCCTGGCCGGCGGCCGGGGCGCGCTGGTGGTCCTGCCCGACGGGCGGGCCGCCGG
>NZ_JAIZ01000770.1:0-11208 GCF_000710465.2 Kitasatospora sp. MBT63
GGAGCCCGCCGGGCGGGACGGGGAGGGTGTGGGGGTCGGGCTGTGCGAGGGCGAGGGGGTGGCGGGGGCGCTGTTGCCGGGCCACATCGGGGAGCCGAAGTCGGTCGGCGGGCTGACCGGGGCCTGCTGCTCGCGTCCGGTGCGGACGGCCGCGCCGAGCATCGAGCCGATCAGCAGGGTGAGTCCGACCACCACCGCGGTGACCACCGCGCCGCGCCGCAGCACCCGCCGCCGCAGCGCCGCGGGCGCCTCGGAGCCGTACCGCCGCCAGGCGTTCAGGGCGATCCGGCCGTCCAGCGAGCCGAACGGCGCCCCGGCGATCAGCAGCGGGCTCCAGGCCGCGAGGAAGATCAGGTCCGGGGTGTCGTAGACCGGCACCGCCCGCCAGCTGACGGTGAACAGCAGCGCCGCGGAGAGCAGCATCGCCGCTCCGGCCGCCAGCCGCTGCCAGAGGCCGAGGATGGTCAGCACGCCGACCACGATCTCGGTGAACGCCACCGCCAGGCCGGAGCCGACCGGGTGCGCCATGGCGAAGTCGAGCAGCGGCGCGGCGGCCTTCCACGGGTGCAGGGCCGAGAGCCAGCGCATCATCGACCCGCGGTCACCGCCGTCGAAGTACACCGGATCGCAGAGCTTGCTGAACCCGGCGTAGCCGGACAGCGAGCCGAGCACCACCCGCAGCGGCAGCAGGACCAGCCCGAGGTCGACCCGGCGGCCGGGCTCGCGCAGGTGCCTGGCCTCGGCGGCGCCGGCGGCGGAGACCGCCGGCAGCTCTCCGTGCGGGCTCCAGGCGGGCTGCCCGGCCGTCGTGGAGGCGGGGGCGGCGGACGGGCCGCCCGATCCCGGCGAGCCGGGCTGCCTGGGCACCGCATGGCCGTACGAGGGGACGTGCGGGAGCTGCTGGGTGTCGTCGCCGGCGGGCGCCCCGGCGGGCGCCGGGACGGTGCTGAGCCGGACGGCCTCCAGCAGCCGGGTGGCGGCCAGGTCGCCGGGCGCGGCCTGGCCGCTCCAGGTGACGGCCGTGACCCGCGCCTTGCGCCGTGGGGTGGCGCCGATGCCGACCAGGGCCGGCACCTCGGTGTTGGGCAGCACGACCTGCGGGGTGACCATGGGGCGGGTGCCGAGGCCGGCCGCCCGGTACGGGTTGCTGTAGGGGTTGCCGCCGCTCTGCATGCCGTACGGGTCGCCGAAGGCCGCTCCGGCGGGGGCGTCGATCAGCGGATCAACCGGGGTGACCAGTCTGACCCGGAAGCTGGCCTGGGTGCTGCTGAGCTTCGCCGGGTCGGACGGCACCTTGACCGTGTTGAGGGCGGGCCCGGAGTCTATTCCCGCCGTGCCGCCCTGCCCGGGGCGCCGAGGTGTTCTGGTGTCCACACCCCTCTAACCGGGTGACGGCCCCTTAGGACACTCTCCCGGGTGGATTCCGGGCCCCGCTTTGAAGTGATCATGAGAAAACCGACCGGGCCCGATAGGACCCGATCGGTTCAGTTCCAAACAACCGTCAGAGACGGTCACGACGGCCCCGAGGCGTACGCCTCAGGGCGCGCGAGCGGCTCTCAGGCGCTCTTGGCCCGCAGCCGGGCGGCCTCGTAGAGCACGATGCCCGCCGCGACACCGGCGTTCAGCGACTCGGTCTCACCCGGCATCGGGATCCGCACCCGGATGTCGCAGGTCTCCGCGACCAGCCGGGACAGGCCCTTGCCCTCGGAGCCCGCCACGATCACCACGGGACCGGTCAGCAGCTCCAGGTCGCCGATCTCGGCCTCGCCGTCGGCAGCCAGGCCGACCACCATCAGACCGGCCTTCTGGTACGCCTCCAGGGCCCGGGTCAGGTTGGTGGCCCGGGCGACGGGCAGCCGGGCGGCCGCACCGGAGGAGGTCTTCCAGGCGCCGGCGGTCATGCCGGCCGCGCGGCGCTCGGGGATGACCACGCCGTGCGCCCCGAAGGCGGCGGCGGAGCGGACCACGGCACCGAGGTTGCGGGAGTCGGTGACCCCGTCCAGCGCCATCACCAGCGCGGGCTCGCCGTTGTCGGCGGCGTCCGCGAGCAGGTCGTCCGGGTGCGCGTACTCGTACGGCGGGACCTGGAGCACCAGGCCCTGGTGGTTGAGGCCGCCGGTCATCTGCTCCAGCTGCGCGCGCGGGGCCTCCATCAGCGGGACGCCGCGGTCGTTGGCGGCCTGGAAGGCCTCGCGGACCCGGTCGTCGGTCTCGATGAACTGCATGACGTAGAGCGCGGTGGCGGGCACCCCGCCCTTCAGCGCCTCGACCACCGAGTTGCGGCCGACCACCAGCTCGGCGGCGCCGGCACCGCCGCGGCCGCCGCGGGCACCGGCACCGGCCCGGCGCATGCCGGCCCGGGACTTGGCGTCGCGCTCGCGCTTGAGCGCCGCGTTGGCGGCGCGCTGCTTCGGGTGGCCCTTGCGGGCCTCGCCGGGCGGGGTCGGGCCCTTGCCCTGGAGTGCCTTCCGGCTGTGGCCGCCGGTACCGACACTCGCGCCCTTCTTGGAAGTGGGGTTGCGGCGGTTCCTGCGCTGGCTGTTGCCGGCCATGGCTGTACTTCCTGTCTCTTCTGCGTCATACGGTGGGCCGCACCGGCGCCGGTGCGGCCCACCCTCACCCCGACGGGTACGGGGTTACTGGTTGTTGAGGGTCCAGCGCGAGCCGGACGGGGTGTCCTCGATCGCCAGACCGGCCTTGGTGAGCTGGTCCCGGATGGCGTCCGAGGTGGCGAAGTCCTTACGGGCGCGGGCCGCCTGGCGCTGCTCCAGGACCAGCTGGACCAGCGAGTCGACCACCCCGCGCAGGTCGTCGCCGCGTTCCGCGCCGGACCACTGCTCGTCGAGCGGGTCCAGACCCAGTACTCCGAGCATCGCACGGACCTCGGCGAGCCGCGCCACCGCGCTCTCCTTGTCGCCCGCCGTGAGCGCGCTGTTGCCCTGGCGGACGGCGGTGTGCACCACCGCGAGGGCCTGCGGCACGCCCAGGTCGTCGTCCATCGCCTCGGCGAAGGACAGCGGCACCTCGGGGGCGGCGTCGACCGGGCCGCAGCTCTCCACGGCCCGCTGGATGAAGCCCTCGATCCGGGCGAACCCGGTCTCGGCCTCCCGCACCGACTCCTCGCTGTACTCGATCATCGAGCGGTAGTGCGGGCCGGCCAGGTAGTAGCGGAGCACGATCGGCCGCCAGCGCTGCACCATCTCGGAGATCAGCACCGAGTTGCCGAGCGACTTGCTCATCTTCTCGCCGGACATGGTGACCCAGGCGTTGTGCACCCAGAAGTTGGCGAAGTCGTCGCCGAACGCCTTGGACTGGGCGATCTCGTTCTCGTGGTGCGGGAAGATCAGGTCCAGCCCGCCGCCGTGGATGTCGAAGGCCGCGCCGAGGTACTTGTGCGCCATCGCCGAGCACTCCAGGTGCCAGCCCGGCCGCCCGCGGCCCCAGGGGGTGGCCCAGCTGGGCTCGCCCTCCTTGGCGCGCTTCCACATCGCGAAGTCGCGCGGGTCGCGCTTGCCGGTCTCGCCCGTGCTCTCCGGCTGCCGGAGGTTCTCCAACTCCTGGTTGGAGAGCGCCAGGTAGTCGGGGTAGGTGGTGACGGCGAAGTAGACGTTGCCCTCGGACTCGTAGGCGTGCCCGTTGGCGATGAGCGCCTGCATCATCTCGATCATCTCGGGGACGTGTCCGGTCGCCCGGGGCTCCACCGACGGGGGCAGGCAGCCGAGCGCGGCGTAACCGTCGTTGAAGGCGCGCTCGTTGGTGTAGGCGATCTCCCACCACGGGGTGCCGAGCTCGCGCTCCTTGGCGATCACCTTGTCGTCGATGTCGGTGACGTTGCGCACGAACGTGACCTGGTAGCCGCGGTAGCCGAACCAGCGGCGCATCACGTCGAAGTTGAGGTTGGACCGGATGTGTCCGATGTGCGGGGCCGCCTGGACGGTCGCGCCACACAGGTACATCGAGACACAACCCGGTACAAGCGGGACGAAGTCGCGTACCTGGCGGGTGCTGGTGTCGTACAGGCGAAGGCTCACAGCGTCAAGCGTAGTGGGCGACGGGGGGTGCCCCGCCACCTTTCGCGCGGGCCGCCGCCAGGTTCATGCCGGTCCGGGCCGTCCGCGGTGCGGGACCGGCCGCCACCCGGAGTGGCCGTACGGACACCGACGGCCCGGGCGCGTGCCCGGGTGGACCGGCGAACCCGCAGGCCAGGGGCCCGGCAGCGGTGCCGCCGGGCCCCCGTCGGTCTCAGAGGTTGCCGACCACCTTGCGCGGGGCCAGCCGGACGACCACCCGCACGTCCTCGGGGCCGTCGAACCCGTAGTCCTCGCCGCGGTACTTGCGGGACAGCTCGTCGATCAGCTCCCGGCCGCCCTCCGTGGTCATCTCCACCTCGCCGCGGAGCTCGGCGTAGGTGTACGGGTGGTCCGGCGGGTTGAGCACCAGGGTGATCCGCGGGTCACGGACCAGGTTGAGGTGCTTGCGGCGGCCCTGGACGGTCGAGAAGAGCACCTCGTCGCCGTCCCGCTTCACCCAGACCACCGAGGACTGCGGGCTGCCGTCGGGCTGGATCGTGGAGACCACGGCGAAACTCTTGCCGTCGAGCAGTTCCTTCGCGCGGTCGGGAAGTGCTGCACCCATCAGGACCTCTTCTCGGTGACGAGCCAACTGGTACCCGGCCAAGCTACCGATCCGGTGGCGCCCCGCGCCGGTGAGACACCCCGGCGGCCGGGCGGCCGCCGCCGCGCGGGCGGCTCAGGGCGCCCGGTACACCAGGGCGGTGGCCAGTGCGGCCAGCCCCTCGGCCCGCCCGGTCAGGCCCAGGCCGTCGGTGGTGGTGCCGGAGACCGACACCGGTGCGCCGACCGCGGCCGAGAGCACGGCCTGGGCCTCCGCCCGCCGCTTGCCGATCTTCGGTCGGACGCCGATCACCTGGATCGCCACGTTGCCGATGGTGAAGCCGGCCTCCCGGACGATCCGGGCCGCCTCCGCGAGCAGGGTGACCCCGGCCGCGCCGGCCCACTCGGGCCGGTCGGTGCCGAAGTGCGCCCCGAGGTCACCGAGGCCGGCGGCGGAGAACAGCGCGTCGCAGGCGGCGTGCGCGGCGACGTCGGCGTCCGAGTGCCCGGCCAGGCCGAACTCGGAGCCGGGCCAGTCCAGGCCCGCCACCCGCAGCGGCCGGCCCGCTTCGAAGGCGTGCACATCGGTGCCGATGCCGACCAGCGGGATCACGGGCGCGGCGGGCGCCGTCCGGTCGGAAGCCTGCTCGGGAGCCGTCGGCCCGGAACCCCTCTCCTCAGAAGCCCTCTGCTCAGAAGCCGTCTGCTCAGAAGCCATCGGAGGCCCTCCTTCGGGCGAGTACGGCCTCGGCCAGGACGAGGTCCAGCGGGCGGGTCACCTTGAACGCCTCCTCGTGCCCGGGCACCACGACCACCCGGCCGCCGTAGTGCTCGACCAGCCCGGCGTCATCGGTGACCAGCGGCGGCGAGCCCCCGGCCTCCTCGGCCAGCGCCTTCTCGTGCACCTCGTGCAGGGTCGCGCGCAGGAAGCCCTGCGGGGTCTGCACCGCGCGCAGGGTGGACCGGTCGGGCGTGTCCAGCACCGGTTCGGGGGAGCCGGCGGGCCGCGGTTCGACCCGCTTGACGGTGTCGGCCAGCGGGACGGCCGGCACCACGGCCCCGGCCCCGGCCCGGACGGCCGCGGCCACCGCGTCGACCACCTCGACCGGTACCAGCGGACGGGCGGCGTCGTGCACCAGCACGACCTCGGTCTCCGCCGGGATCGCCGCCAGGCCGAGCCGGACCGACTCCTGCCGGCTGGCGCCGCCGGCCACCACCCGGACGTCCTTGCCGTCCAGGCCGTGGCTGTCGAGCAGCGCGGCGACCTCGGCCACCCCGCCGGGCGGGGCCGCGACCACCACCAGGCCGACCGCCCGGCTGCGGGCCAGCGCCCGTACGGCGTGCACGAGCAGCGGCACGCCGCCGAGTTCGCGCAGGGCCTTCGGGGCTCCGGGGCCCAGCCGCTCGCCCCGTCCCGCGGCGGGGACCACCGCCGCCGCGAGGTGTGCTGTGGCGTTCAGGTTTCGCTCCTCAGTCGCAGTGGGTATGGCCCTGCCGTACGCATCGGGCGCCCGGCACGACCCTCTTCCGGCTGCACGTTAGTGGACCACCGCCCCGCAGTGGCGGCTGTCCGCGGACATGCCGAAGCGCCCGAGGTGCTGTTGCACCACCTGGACGACTGCGAGTCCGTGGTGGCACAGCGGCATCGGGCGCCGTGGCATGCAGAAGTGCTGTGGAACGAGGCCGCCCTTAGGAGGCGAGCACCTCGTCGAGCAGCGTCTCCGCCTTGTCCTCGTTGGTGTTCTCGGCCAGCGCGAGCTCGCTGACCAGGATCTGCCGAGCCTTGGCGAGCATCCGCTTCTCGCCGGCCGACAGGCCGCGCTCGCGCTCGCGACGCCACAGGTCGCGGACGACCTCGGCGACCTTGATGACGTCACCCGAGGCAAGCTTCTCGAGGTTCGCCTTGTAGCGGCGGGACCAGTTCGTGGGCTCCTCGGTGTACGGTGCACGCAGCACCTCGAAGACCCGGTCGAGACCTTCCTGACCGACCACGTCTCGCACGCCGACGAACTCCGCGTTCTCGGCGGGCACGCGCAGCGTCAGATCTCCCTGCTGCACCTTCAGCACCAGGTAGGTCTTGTCCACACCTTTGATCTGGCGAGTTTCGATGGCCTCGATCAGCGCAGCCCCGTGATGGGGGTAGACCACCGTGTCGCCAACCTTGAACGTCATGTGACAGGACCCCTTCCGTGGCTTTCCAGAATAACACGCTTTTCTGCCGACCCGAAGGGCGTTTTCGCAGGTCAGGGCGGGTCTCGGGGCTTGACAATCACCCCCATCGCATGCTGCGACCGGTGTTCGAGGGCGGCTTCCCGCAGGTGGGAGGCGTTCCGAGAGCTCGGCGAAACCCCTGGCAACACTCCCGAAACCATGGTTTGATCTTGAGTTTTTGCCGCCTTCCGGGCGGCACCCCGACAGTGACCTGCGACACGTCCCCGGGCGGGGCACGGCACGGGTCCTCGGGACACGCCCGGAGACGGCCCGTCGGGCGGCCCCCGGCAGGACCGGGACGCGACACGGGGCCACCCCGTGAGAACCGGATAACTGCGGTGGGTAGTCTGAGCGCTGACCACAGACCGTGATCCACATCCACCGTGATCCCACCCAAGGAGAAGTCGCCGCCGTGAGCCGGAGCCTTCGACGCGGCGCCATCGCCGCCCTCGTCCTCGCCGCGATCGTCCCGCTGTCGGCCTGCGCCGCCGGGAACACGCCGGACACCCTGGAGATCAAGCCGGACAACGCGGCCACCTCGCTCGGGGACTACCTGCGGCTCAACAACATCGTGGTGGTGACGCTGCCGCGGGCCGCCGCCGAGGGCGCGGGTGCGGGCCCGGCCAACGTGACGGCGAACATCAGCAACTCCGGCACCACGCCCGAGACGCTGAAGTCGATCACCGTCGGGGACAACATGACCGCGACCTTCACCGACGCCAAGGGCGCCCAGCTCTCCGAGATCGTCATCCCGGCGGGCGGCGCCGTGCTGCTCGGCGGGCCGGACCAGCCGTCGGCCCACGTGGCCTCGGTCAAGGTGAGCGTCGGCGGCTTCGCCCCGACCGGCTTCGTCTTCGGCCGGGCCGGCCAGGTCGGCACCGAGGCCGCGGTGCTGCCGGCCGTCGGCCAGTACGCCGCGTTCGGCCCGAAGGCGGAGGCCGGCCCGTCCGCCTCCCCCTCCTCCAGCGCCTCGCCGTCCGCCGCCGCTTCGGCCTCCCCGTCGCCGTCCGCCACGATCACCGGCACGCCGTCCGGCTCCCCGTCCGGCTCGGCCCCCGCCACCGGTGCGGCCGTCCCCTCCGGTTCGGCCTCCGGCAGCCCGCTCGCCGGTCACTGAGCACCGCCGGCCGGCCTCCGGGCCGGCCGGGCGCCTGACGCCCGAGAGGGCCCCCGCCGTGGCGGGGGCCCTCTCGGTGTGCGCGGGTACCGGTGCGGTCTACGGCTCGAACTTGTAGCCCAGGCCGCGGACCGTGACCAGGTAGCGGGGCGCGCCCGGGTCCGGCTCGATCTTGGCGCGCAGGCGCTTCACGTGGACGTCCAGGGTCTTGGTGTCACCGACGTAGTCGGCGCCCCAGACCCGGTCGATCAGCTGCATCCGGGTGAGCACCCGGCCGGCGTTGCGCAGCAGCATCTCCAGCAGGTCGAACTCCTTGAGCGGGAGGTCCACCTTGGCGCCGTCCACGGTCACCACGTGGCGGTCGACGTCCATCCGGACCGGGCCGGCTTCCAGCGCGCCGGGGGTGGCGCCGCCGCCGTCGCCGTTGCCGTCCTCGCCGCGGCGGCGCAGCACCGCGCGGATCCGGGCGACCAGCTCGCGGGTGGAGTAGGGCTTGGTCACGTAGTCGTCGGCCCCTATCTCCAGCCCGACGACCTTGTCGATCTCGCTGTCCTTGGCGGTGACCATGATCACCGGCACGTTGGAGCGGACCCGCAGCTGGCGGCAGACCTCGGTGCCGGGCAGGCCGGGGAGCATCAGGTCGAGCAGCACCAGGTCGGCGCCGTTGCGCTCGAACTGCTCCAGCGCGTCGGGTCCGGTGGCGGCCACGGCCACCTCGAAGCCCTCCTTGCGGAGCATGTACGAGAGGGCGTCGCTGAACGACTCCTCGTCCTCGACCACCAGTACTCGGGTCACGATCGGGCCTCCGGGGCAGGAAGGGAGTCCGACGCGGTCGCGTCGGAACGGGGTTCGGATGAGGGGGTGCGGTCCGGCGCCTGGCCGGCCGGGAGCCGCAGGGTGAAGGTCGAGCCCTGGCCCTCGACGCTCCAGACCGACACGGTGCCGCGGTGGGAGGCGGCCACGTGCTTGACGATCGAGAGGCCGAGACCGGTGCCGCCGGTGGCGCGGGAGCGGGCGGGGTCGACCCGGTAGAACCGTTCGAAGATCCGCTCTCGGTCCTTCTCCGAGATCCCGATGCCCTGGTCGGTCACCGAGATCTCGATCAGTTCGCCGTCCGCCTCGCCCAGCGCGGCGGCGCTGGAGATCCGGCGGGTAGCGATGGCCACGCGGGTGCGGGGCGGGCTGTAGTTGACGGCGTTCTCGACCAGGTTGCCGAGTGCGGCGGCCAGCTGGCCGCGGTTGCCGTCGAGGTAGAGGTCGCCGGTGCCGCCGGCCGCGATCAGGATCTGCTTGGCGGCGGCGGGCTGGCGGCAGCGGTCGATCGCCTCGGCGATCAGCTCGTCCACCGGGACGGGTTCGGGGTCGGCCAGGATGCGGTCGTCCTGGACCCGGGAGAGGTCGATGATCTCCTGGACCAGGCTGGCCAGCCTGGTCGCCTCGATCTGCATCCGGCCGGCGAACCGCTGGACGGCCTCCGGGTCGTCGGAGGCGTCCGCGACGGCCTCGGAGAGCAGCGACAGCGCGCCCACCGGGGTCTTCAGCTCGTGCGACACGTTGGCGACGAAGTCCCGCCGGATCGCTTCGATCCGGCGGCGGTCGGTGAGGTCCTCGACCAGCACCAGGACCAGCCGGGAGCCGAGCGGGGCGACCCGGACCGAGACCGCCAGCGGTTCGGCGGCGCGGGCCGCGCCGGGGCGGGGCAGTTCCAGCTCGACCTGGCGGATCTCGCCGTCCCGGCGGGTCGCCCGGGCCAGCGACAGCATCGGGTCGACGGCCATCGCACCGCCCCTGACCAGGCCCATCGCGTACGCGGCGGAGCTGGCCTTGACCACCTCGTCGCCCTCGCCGAGCACGATCGCGCAGGAGCGGAGCACCGAGAGCACGGTGTCCACGCCCGGCGGCAGGGCGGGTTCCTGGTGCGGCGGCCCACCCGGGCCCGTCCTGCTGCTGGTCCTGCCGCCGTTGCTGCCCTTCGCCTGCTCGCGCTCACTCCAACGGAAGGCGATGGCGGCCGTGAGGCCGACGCCGAGCCCGGCTATGGCGCAGGCTGCGGCGGCGGCCACATTCACGTCCATACGGCCAGCGTAAGCGCATGCCGGGCCGGTCCCGTACGGGTGCGATCAAGGCATCGGCCCCGCGTTGCCGAGAATTCACCTTCAAGCTGCCGGTGATTCACCACACCGGCCGTGGGCAGTCGCCCGAACGGATCAGTCTGGGCAATGCAAGCCCGTGTGGGCGGTGACGCGGCTACCATTCGCGCCACCAGCAGCGGACGTCCCGGCTCCCGAGGGGGACCCGGCCCGGGACATCCGGTCGGCACCGCCACCGACACAGCTACTGATGGACCGGTCGGCGCCGCACCCGGCGCCGACGGCCAGGAGGAGAGAGCATGCGCGACGCGTACCACGAGGAACTCGACTCGATCAGCGACGGACTGATCGAGATGGCCCGGCTGGTCGGTTCGGCCATGGGCCGGGCGACCACCGCGCTGCTCGACGCGGACCTGGCGCTGGCGGAGAGCGTGATCGCCGCCGACGACAAGGTCAACAGCCTGCACCACGACCTGGAGAACCGGGCGATCGACCTGCTGGCCCGCCAGCAGCCGGTCGCCACCGACCTGCGGATCGTCGTCACCTCGCTGCGGATGAGCGCCGACCTGGAGCGCTGCGGCGACCTCGCCCGGCACGTCGCCAAGGTGGCCCGGCTGCGCTTCCCGGACACCGCCGTCCCCAACGACCTGCACCCGATCGTGCTGGAGATGGGGCAGCTCGCGCAGCGCCTGGTCGCCAAGGCGGGCCTGGTGATCGCCACCAAGGACGTCGACAAGGCGCTGGAGCTGGAGCAGGACGACGACGCGATCGACGCGCTGCACCGCGAGCTCTTCTCGCACCTGCTGGACGACCGCTGGCAGCACGGCATCGAGACCGCCGTCGACGTCACGCTGGTCGGCCGGTACTACGAGCGGTTCGCCGACCACGCGGTGTCGGTGGCCAAGCGCGTGGTGTTCCTGGTGACCGGCGAGCACATCGGCGACTTCCTCGCCACCAACGAGCCGGCCGCCCTCGGCGAGTGACCCCGGCCCGCCGGACGGCGGGTGAGCGGTGACGGAAGCGGCAGCACCGGAGGTGGGGGCGCACACAGTTGGTGCACCCCCACTTCTGTGCGCCCGTTGACGCCTCGGCACCACCCGGGTTCACTCGGAAAGCAGGCACGCCCGTCTCCGGAGTGCCCCGACGAGGAGGGTCCAGCGCCATGAAGGCAACCGCC
>NZ_JAIZ01000770.1:11313-16308 GCF_000710465.2 Kitasatospora sp. MBT63
CGCCGGGCTGCTCCCCGTCCTGGCGGCCGGCTGCGGGTGCGGCCCGGGCTGCGGCTGCGGCTGCCAGTCCGGTGCGCCCTGCCAGTGCGGCGGCGCCTCCGGGGGCTGCTGCGGCGGCCACTGACCCGCACGGGCCCGCCGGGCGGCCCACCGACGCCCCGGGACGGGCGGCGGCCGGGGAACGACGGCGGCCCGGGAACGACAACGGCCCCCGCCCGCGCTGTCCGCGCAGGTGAGGGGCCGTTTCGCCGTGAGGCCTACTTCTTGCCCTGATTCTTGACCGCCTCGATGGCGGCCGCGGCGGCCTCCGGGTCGAGGTAGCGGCCGCCGGGAGTGAGCGGCTTGAAGTCGGCGTCCAGCTCGTAGGCGAGCGGGATGCCGGTGGGGATGTTGAGGCCCGCGATGGCCTCGTCGGAGATGCCGTCCAGGTGCTTGACCAGGGCGCGCAGGCTGTTGCCGTGCGCGGTGACCAGCACGGTCTTGCCGGCGGCCAGGTCCGGGACGATCGCGTCGTACCAGTACGGCAGCATCCGCTCGACGACGTCCTTGAGGCACTCGGTGCGCGGGCGCAGCTCGCTCGGGATGTCGGCGTAGCGGGCGTCGCCGGCCTGCGAGTACTCGCTGTCGTCGGCCAGCACCGGCGGCGGGGTGTCGTACGAGCGGCGCCAGAGCTGGAACTGCTCCTCGCCGAACTCGGCCAGCGTCTGGGCCTTGTCCTTGCCCTGCAGGGCGCCGTAGTGGCGCTCGTTCAGCCGCCAGCTGCGGCGGACCGGGATCCAGTGGCGGTCGGCCTTGTCCAGGGCGATCTGCGAGGTGCGGATGGCGCGGCGGAGCAGCGAGGTGTGCAGCACGTCGGGGAAGTAGCCCTCGGCGGCCAGCAGCTCGCCGCCGCGTGCGGCCTCCTTCTCACCCTTCTCGTTGAGGTCGACGTCGACCCAGCCGGTGAAGAGGTTCTTCTGGTTCCACTGGCTCTCGCCGTGGCGGAGCAGGATCAGTCGGTAGGTCGTGTCAGCCATGGCCGACAGCTTAGTGGAGGCGGAAATCGGGTAGTCGGTCCGATGAGCGCCGGGTAAGGTGTCGATTCCATTAGTGACACTTACTGCCCCGCTGGCCGGTTCACCGCATTCCGGCTGGTGGGCGGCCTGCTGCCCCGGGAGCACCCGTTGCCCGCACCGTCCCGTCTGCGCACCGTCCTGTCGGAGTCCGTGGGCGGCCTGCCCCGGCAGTTCTGGTGGCTGTGGGCGGCGACCCTGGTGAACCGGCTCGGCGGCTTCGTGGTCACCTACCTCGCGCTGTACCTGACCGTCGGGCGGGGCTACCCGGCGTCGTACGCGGGTCTGGTGGCGGGCCTGTTCGGTGCCGGTTCGGCGATCGCCTCGCTGCTCGGCGGGGTGCTCGCGGACCGGCTGGGCCGGCGCCCGACGCTGATGGCGGCGCAGCTGTCCACGGCGGTGTCGACGGCGGCGCTCGGTTTTGCGGACGGCCCGGTGGCCATCGCGGTGGTGGCCTTCCTGGTGGGCCTGGCGAGCAACGCGGCCCGGCCGGCGATCTCCGCGATCATCGCCGACCTGGTGCCGGCGCCGGACCGGGTGCGCGCCTACTCGCTGAACTACTGGGCGATCAACATCGGCTTCGGCGTCTCGGCGGCGGTCGCCGGTCTGATCGCCGCGCACGGTTATCTGCCGCTGTTCCTGCTGGACGCGCTCACCACGCTGATCTGCGCGGTGATGGTGTTCGTCCGGATCCCGGAGACCCGGCCCGAGCGGTCGGCGGCGGCGGTCCGGGAGGAGCCGCGGACCGGCCTCGGGACCGTCTTCCGGGATGGCCGGTTCATGGCGCTGGTCGGGGTCAACCTGCTGCTGGCGCTGGTCGCCCAGCAGGGCAGCACCACGCTGGCGATCGACATGGGCGAGGCGGGCATCTCCACCAGCGGCTACGGCCTGGTGATCGGCCTGAACGGGCTGCTGATCGTGGTGCTCCAGCTGCCGATGGGCCGGCTGATGGAGGGCCGCAACCGGACCGCGCTGCTGGTGGTGAGCGCGCTGCTGACCGGCTGGGGCTTCGGGCTGACGGCGCTCGCGGGCTCGTCGGCCGCGTTCTTCGCCGTCACGGTCGCGGTCTGGACGATCGGCGAGATCATGGCCGCGCCGACCATGATGGGCCTGGTCGCCGAGCTCTCCCCCGCCGGGGCGCGCGGCCGTTACCAGGGGGTCCACTCGCTGTCCTGGTCGCTGGCGTCGTTCCTCGGGCCGCTCGCCGGCGGCTACCTGCTGCAGCATGCGGGCAGCGCGGTGGTGTGGCTGGCGTGCGGGGTGTGCGGGACGGTGGCTGCGGGCGCGTTCCTGCTGGTCGGCCGGAGGGCGGCGGCCGACGCCGGGAGCGGGGCCCGGGTGGCGGGGGCCGATGCGGCCGACGGGGAGGTGGCGGCCGCGCCCGGCGGTGGGGTCGCGGTGCCGTCCTGAGCGGCCTCGGCCGGTTCGGGGTGCCGGTGGGCGCCGGGCTCGGCCGTCGTGGGTCCGGTCAGCTGTCGGCGGGCGGGGTCTCCGGGGCAGCGGTGGTGGCAGCGATGGGGGCGGTGGCGGTGGTGGGTCCGGCGAGGTGGGCGAAGGCCGCCAGGTTGCGGGTGGACTCCCCGCGCTTGGTGCGCCACTCCCACTCGCGCCGGATCGCGGTGGCGAAGCCGAGTTCGAGCAGGGTGTTGAAGGGCTCGTCGGCGTTCTGCAGCACCGTGCCGAGCAACCGGTCGACGGTGTCGGGGGTGAGCGCCTCCAGCGGCAGCCGCCCCGCCAGGTAGACGTCACCGAGCGGGTCGACGGCGTACGCGACCCCGTAGAGCCGGGTGTTGCGCTCCAGCAGCCAACGGTAGACGGCCTCGTGGTTCTCGTCCGGCCGGCGGACCACGAAGGCGTTGACCGAGAGGGTGTGGTCACCCACCCGCAGGGCGCAGGTGGTGGAGAGCTTCCGGACGCCGGGCAGCGTGGCCACCAGTGTGTACGGGTCGGTGACGGCCCGCTCCCAGGCCACCCCCGCCTCGTCGAGCGCGGTGCGCAGCAGAGTGAGGGACTCGTCCTTGGTGCGGATTGCCATGGGAGAGACGTTACTCGGCGGTAGAGCCCGGGTGCAGCAACCGCCGGGCGGCCGGTCGCCCGCCACCCGTTCCGGTGGCTCGCGCCACCGCTCCCCCGGACGAACCCCGTGGGGCGCGCGGCCACACCCCAACCACCGGAATCCGCCCATCGATGCAGGTCGGCAAGGGTGCGCGGTGGCTCACACCGGGTCTCCCGGGTGCCGTGGGCCGGGACCGAACGGCCGCGGCCGGGTCAGCGCAGCCGGGCGCCGGTGCGCTGGTCCGGGCGGGCGAGCGCGCCCGCGTAGACCTCCGCGGTGGCACGGGCCGCGGCGTCCCAGCCGAACCCGGCCGCGTGCCGCGCCGCAGCCTGGCCCTGCCGCTCGGTCAGCCCGGGGTCGGTGACGTACGGGCGCAGCGCGCGGGCCCAGTCCTGCGGGTCGTGGCCCGGGACCAGGGTGCCCGTGACGCCGTCCCGGACGGCGACCGGCAGACCGCCGACGGCCGCCGCCACCACCGGGGTGCCGCAGGCCTGCGCCTCCAGGGCGACCAGGCCGAAGGACTCGCTGTAGGAGGGCATCACCAGGGCGGTGGCCGCCCGGTACCAGTCGGCCAGCTGGGTCTGACCGACCGGCGGACAGAACCGGACCACGTCCGAGATGCCCAGCTGGGCGGCCAGCTTGTGCAGGCTCTCCGGACGCGCCAGCCCGGTGCCCGAGGGGCCGCCGACGACCGGCACCACCAGGTGTTCGCGCAGCTGCGGCTCGCGCTCCAGCAGCACCCCGACGGCGCGCAGCAGCACGTCGGGCGCCTTGAGCGGCTGTATCCGCCCGGCGAACAGCAGGACCGCCGCGGCCGGCGGCAGCCCGAGCCGGGCCCGCGCGGCCGAGCGGCCACCGGTCCCGCCGGGGCGGAAGACCTCCAGGTTGACGCCGGGGTGGACGACCGCGAGCTGGTCCTGGCGGGCCGCGTAGTGCCGGGACAGCTCGGCGGCCTCCTCGGCGGTGTTGGCGATCAGCCGGTCGGCGGCGTCGACCACCTGGGTCTCGCCGATCACCCGGGCGGCCGGCTCCGGGGTGTCGCCCTCGGCCAGCGCCGCGTTCTTCACCTTCGCCATCGTGTGCATCGTGTGCACCAGCGGGACGCCCCAGCGCTCGGCGGCGAGCCAGCCGACCTGGCCGGAGAGCCAGTAGTGCGAGTGCACCAGGTCGTAGTGGCCCGGCCGGTGCCCGGCCTCGGTGCGCAGCACGCCGTGGGTGAAGGCGCACAGCTGGGCGGGCAGGTCCTCCTTGATCAGTCCTTCGTACGGGCCCGCGGTGACGTGCCGGACCAGGACCCCGGGGGCGAGGTCGACGGTCGGCGCGTCCTCCGAGCTGACCGCCCGGGTGAAGACCTCGACCTCGATGTTCAGCTCGGCGAGCCGCTTGGCCAGCTCGACGATGTAGACGTTCATACCGCCCGCGTCGCCGGTGCCCGGCTGGTGCAGCGGGGAGGTGTGGACGCTGAGCATCGCGATCCGGCGGGGACGACGGGACCGGGAGGCCACCAACGACTGGAGGCGGCCCCGGGTCGACGGCAGGGTGAGCCGGTCACGTCGGGCCACGGCCCGTGCGAGGTGCTGGGTCACCTGGCTGATGCCTCCTTGTGCTGCCCGTTGTGCTGCCCGGTCGGTACCTGCTCGGCCGGCGGTACGCGGATGTCCCGCCGGTCGCGCTGCTGCTCGGCGACGTGCCCGCGCTCCGTCGCACGGCCCGTCCGCATGCGAACGCCCGGGGCCGGTGGCTCCGGGCGGGCACACGTCTTGAGTCACAACCGAGTGGGAGTCGACCGGTATTCCCGGCCGCGCCGCCGAGATCGGGCGGGCGGGCGGCGGGCCGCGCCCGGTACGGCGGGCGGGGGCGCGGCCGGTACGGCGGGCGGGGGCGCGG
>NZ_JAIZ01000771.1 GCF_000710465.2 Kitasatospora sp. MBT63
GAGGTTGGTGAGGCCGGTGGTGTCGTCCTTGGTGCCGCCGCTGAAACCCTTGTCGCCGGCCCAGGTGCCGGGGGCGGGTTGGGTGCCGCGGGGGTTGCCGAAGGGGTCGGTGGGGCGGCGGGTCTCGGTGAGGGTGGTGGCGTCGAGGGAGAGGTTACCGGTGCCGTGGTGGTCGTGGACCTGGTAGGTGGACTTGCCGTTTTGGCGGACGAGGGTGAGGCCGGCGGGGATCTGGTAGCTGCGGGTGCCGGTGAGGGCCTTGGTGGTGGTGTCGTAGGTGAGTTCGTCGCCGCCGAGGTTGATGGTGGTCGTGCCGGGGTTACGGCGGATGAGCTGGTTGCCGGCGGCGTCGTAGAGGTAGGTGGTTGCGCCGGTTGTGCCGGTCTTGGCGTACGAGGCGAGCTTGTCCTCGCCGTCCCAGATGAGGGTGGCGGTGCCGGAGGTATCGGTGACGGCGGTGGTGTTGCCCATCGCGTCGTACTGGGTGCTGGCGCCGAGGGTGCCGGCGGGGCCGGTTGTGGTGGAGCCGGTCAGGGCATGGGGGCCGCCGGTGCCGCCGCCGGTGTTGGGGGCGTTGGT
>NZ_JAIZ01000772.1:0-1058 GCF_000710465.2 Kitasatospora sp. MBT63
TGGCGAAGTAACCGATCTTCACGGTGTCGGCGGACAGCTTGACGGCACCCGGAGAAACCGGGGCGGCCGGGGCGGCGTTCGGGCGCGGGACGGACTTCGAACCGTAGCCGCAGGCGGTCAGCAGACCGCTCAGGCTCAGCACGACCGCCGCGGCGGCCACGGCACGTCCGGCGCCGCGCCGGGGGCGGTTACGGGTGACGGGCCGGGGGCGGCTGTGCGGTGTGAGAGCCATCTGGGGTGTCCTCTGCTGGAACGGTCACGGGCTCGGCCGCGGCTACGGTGTCGAAGGCCTCGCCCGCCATGCCGGCGGTGAGGGTGGTGCCGTCGGCCGGGTCGATCAGCAGGAACGATCCGGTCCGGCGGTTGGTGCGGTAGTCGTCGAGGGCCAGCGGCTCGGCGGTGCGCAGTACGACGTGGCCGATGTCGTTGACGTGGAGTCCGTCGGTGCCGGTGCGCTGCTCCAGCGAGTCGATGTCGATCCGGTAGGTGATCTCCTTGACCAGTGCGCGCACCGTGCGGGTGGTGTGCTTGAGCAGGACCTTGTCGCCGGCGCGCAGTGGGCGTTCGTCGAGGTGTGCGACGGTGGCGACCAGGTCCTTGGTGGGGATGGGGGCGGGGTGGGCGGCGATCAGGTCGCCGCGGGAGATGTCGATGTCGTGGGTGAGGCGGACGGTGACCGATTGGGGGGCCCAGGCGATGTCCGTCTCGCGGCCGAGTGCGTCGATGCCGGCGATGGTGGTGGTGTGGCCGGAGGGCAGTACGGTGACCGCGTCGCCGGTGCGCAGGACGCCGGAGGCGAGCTGGCCGGCGTAGCCGCGGTAGTCGCGGTGCTCCTCGCTCTGCGGGCGGATGACGTACTGGACGGGGAAGCGGGCGGGTTCGGCGTCGGGGTCGGTGCCGACCGGGACCGTCTCCAGGTGTTCCAGCAGGGTGGGGCCGCCGTACCAGTCCATGTGGGCGGACGGTTCGACGACGTTGTCGCCGGCCAGGGCGGAGATCGGCACGGCGACGATGTCGGTGACGCCCAGCGAGGCGGCGTAGGCGGTGAACTCGGCGGC
>NZ_JAIZ01000772.1:1068-2164 GCF_000710465.2 Kitasatospora sp. MBT63
GGGTTCGGCGTAGTCGACGAGGTCCATCTTGTTGACCGCGAGGACCACGTGCGGCACCCGCAGCAGGGCGGCCACCGCGGCGTGGCGGCGGGTCTGCTCGACGACGCCGTTGCGGGCGTCGACCAGGACGACGGCGAGTTCGGCGGTGGAGGCGCCGGTGACCATGTTGCGGGTGTACTGCACGTGGCCGGGGGTGTCGGCGAGGATGAACCGGCGCCGGGGGGTGGCGAAGTAGCGGTACGCCACGTCGATGGTGATGCCCTGCTCGCGTTCGGCGCGCAGGCCGTCGGTGAGCAGCGCCAGGTCGGGGGTGTCCTGGCCGCGGCGGCGGGAGGCGTGCTCGACGGCCTCCAGCTGGTCGGCCAGCACCGACTTGGAGTCGTGCAGCAGGCGGCCGACCAGGGTGGACTTGCCGTCGTCGACGGAGCCGGCGGTGGCGAAGCGCAGCAGTGCGGTGGCGGAGGCCTCGCCGAAGGGGTTGTCGGCCGTCGGTCCGGCCTGCGGGTGAGTCGACATGTCTAGAAGTACCCTTCGCGCTTGCGGTCTTCCATCGCGGCCTCGGAGAGCTTGTCGTCGGCCCTGGTGGCTCCGCGTTCGGTGAGGCGGCTGGCGGCGATCTCGGCGATCACGTCGGCGATGGTCGCGGCGTGGGAGTCGACGGCGCCGGTGCAGGACATGTCGCCGACCGTGCGGTAGCGCACCAGCCGCCGCTGGACGGGCTCGTGGTCCTTGGGGCCGCCCCACTGGCCGGCGGTCAGCCACATGCCGTCGCGGGCGAAGACGTCCCGCCGGTGGGCGTAGTAGATCTCCGGGAGTTCGATCTTCTCGCGCTCGATGTACTGCCAGACGTCCAGCTCGGTCCAGTTGGACAGCGGGAAGACCCGCACGTGCTCGCCGGCCGCGTGCCGCCCGTTGTACAGGCTCCACAGTTCGGGGCGCTGGCGCCGCGGGTCCCAGGCGCCGAACTCGTCGCGCAGCGAGAACACCCGCTCCTTGGCGCGGGCCTTCTCCTCGTCGCGGCGGCCGCCGCCGAAGACCGCGTCGAACCGGTTGGACTCGATGGCGTCCAGCAGCGGCACGGTCTGCAGCGGGTTGC
>NZ_JAIZ01000772.1:2236-7453 GCF_000710465.2 Kitasatospora sp. MBT63
GGGGCGCTCGCGCAGCCGGCCGTCGTCGATGAAGTCCTGGACGTGGGCGACGTGCAGGCGCAGGGAGTGCTCGGCGACGACCCGGTCGCGGTAGGCGATCACCTCGGGGAAGTTGTGCCCGGTGTCGACGTGCAGCAGGGCGAACGGCACCGGCGCCGGGTGGAAGGCCTTCAGCGCCAGGTGCAGCATGACGATCGAGTCCTTGCCGCCGGAGAACAGGATCACCGGCCGCTCGAACTCGCCCGCCACCTCGCGGAAGATGTGCACCGACTCCGCCTCCAGGGCGTCCAGGTGCGACAGCGCGTAGGGGCTTTCGTGGGTGCCGGTCGGGCGGTGGGTCGCGGTCGTCATGCCAGGCCCCTCTGGGTCAGGAAGGCGTGCAGCTCGGCGGCGGAGTCGGCCACCTCGCGGCCGCGTGTCTGGATGCGCAGCTCCGGGTCGGCCGGGGCCTCGTACGGGTCGTCCACCCCGGTCAGGCCGGAGATCTCGCCGGCGGCCTGCCTGGCGTACAGGCCCTTGACGTCGCGCTCGGCGCACAGCTCCACCGGGGTCGCGACGTGGACCTCCAGGAACTCGGTGCCCTTGGCGGCGTGCAGTTCGCGCACGGCCGCCCGGGAGTCGGCGTACGGGGCGATCACCGGGGCGAGCACCTTGACGCCGTGTCCGGCCAGCTTCTCGGCGACGAAGCCGATCCGGGTGACGTTGGCGTGCCGGTCCTCGCGGGTGAAGCCGAGACCCCTGGAGAGGAACTCGCGGATCTCGTCGCCGTCCAGGACCTCGACCTTGTGGCCCTCGGCACGCAGCCGCTCGGCCAGGGCGAAGGCGAGGGTGGTCTTGCCGGCGCTGGGCAGCCCGGTCAGCCACACGGTGGCGCCGCGCTCGCAGCTGGCGGCCCGGGAGGCCGCCTCCGCGGTGCCCCCGGCGGCCAGGGTGTCGGCTGTCGTCACGGTGGAGTCTCCGTTGCGGGAAGGGCTTCGTGGGGGTTCAGGGGCATGCCGACGCCGAACCGCGCGCGCCAGGAGGAGACGCGCGTGCCCACGGTTCGACCGTTCGGTGCTCAGGTCCGGCGCCCGGCCCGACGGTCGGTGCGCACGGCGAACGCCGGTGGGCACGGCGGTGGGCCCCAGCCTCACGGCGGGGTCGGGATCACGCCCATCGGGCCGCTCAGTACCGCCCTGAACGCAGGTGAGCGGCAGCGACGCTCCGTCTTCGCCCGTGCATGAGGAATCCCCGCCCGCAGATCTGGCGCATGGCGCTCCATCCGGTTCGAGCTGTCCCGAGCGGTGACGACCGCGATCGTCCGCCCGCACCGAATCCTGAGGCTGCGGTTGCTCCGGTCCGGTGCGTGGGGGCCGGACCAGGGGTCAGAGTTCGTCGTGGGGGCGGCCGAGCGTGGCTGCGACACCGAGTTCGTCGAGGCGAACTGCCGCCATGGGACTGCCAGTTCACTCTCACGAGTCGGGTGGCGACCAGCTCTCCTCAGATGCCAGGAGGGCACGCTACCGGATAGTACGATCGCGGAAAAGAGGGTGGACGCGCGGCCGGAGCGGACCGTGGACACAGCGGGAATCCGGGCGATTCCCCTTGCAGATCCATTGACATGTACGCGCGGTGCGGGTCTAACCTGACGTCCTTACTGCTCGGTAGTTTTCAGGTTGGACCGGATCGCGGGATGGCGCCATGCCCCTCCCCCCGCTGCTGAAGGAACACACCCTTGCCTGCCACCCCCCTCGCCCTCACCGTGGCCAATCTGCTGCTCCGGCCGGGCTTCGGCGCCCGTCGCAACCCCGACCGGGTCTTCGACCGGATCATCGCGGCAACCCCGCAGGCCGCCGGCGACCGGCCGTTCGCCGACGACTTCCGGCTGCTGCTGCGCGACTGGTCGAAGGACGCCGGCCTCACCCCGGTCGGCTGGGCGTCCGGGCAGGCCCACGTCCGCAGGCAGCTCCGCAACCGGGCCCGGATCCGCGCACTGCTGTCCCAGCACCCCGCGATCGAGCAGGAGCCCATCGAGCGGCCGGTGTTCGTGGTGGGCCTGCCGCGCACCGCCACCACGCTGACCCACGGCGTGCTGTCCCTCGCGGCCGAGCACCGCTGCCCCCTGCTCTGGGAACTGCTCACCCCCGGCCTGGAGCCCACGGCCGCCGACCGGGCGAAGGCCGTCACCGCCGCACGCCGGATGGTCGGCGCGATCGACCTGTTCGCCCCGGGCTTCCGCGACATCCACCCGCTCGACCCCGAGGGCCCCGACGAGTGCACCTTCGCCCTCCCGCACACCGTCATGCCGCTGTCCCAGGTCCGCATCGCCGGCTTCCCCGCCCGGCACCACGAGCGGGACTTCGTCCCCGACTACCGCTACCTCAAGCAGGTCTTCCAGGTGCTCCAGTACGGTCGCCCCCGCCGCCGCTGGGTGCTCAAGTCACCCATGCACCTGGAGAACCTGGACGCGCTGCGCACCGTCTTCCCGGATGCCACCGTCGTGTGGACGCACCGCGACCCGGTCACCGTCGTGGCGTCCTTCTGCAGCCTGGTCGAGCACGGCATGGCCATCACCGTCCGCCCCCTCGACCTGCACGGAATCGGCGCCACCTGGCTGGATGTGCTGAGTCGAGCCATGGCACGGGGCCTGGCGGCCCGAGCCTCGATCCCCCCAGAGGCACTGGTGGACGTCCCCTACTCCTGGCTCGGGTCCAACCCCGCCGACGGCGCCCCCAGACTCTACGAATCCATCGGCGCCCGCTGGACGAGTGCCACCGCAGCCCGGCTTCCCGAGATCACCGCCCGCCCGAAGGGCACCCGCGCGCACAGCTACGACCTCGCGCGCTACGGCCTCACCCGGGAAGGCGTCCAGGCGGCGTTCGCCGACTACAACAGCTTGCGCACCGAGGTCGATCAGAGCTGACGCCCGGGCCGCGGCTTGGCCGGCTCCGGGAAAAACCGGGTGACCCGGGGGCGGGTGAGGGGTCAGGATCGGCTTCCGGTCACGCCCGCGGCACAGCGCCGCGGGCGGTGACGAACGGTCCACGGGAGGGACGGGATCATCAGCAGCGGTATCGGACGGGCGGCCGCCCGGCAGCGCCCCGGCAGGGCGGCGGCGGCCGCGGACGGATTGAAGCTGCACCGGCGGGTGCTGCGCCTCGACGGCCGGGAGTACACGGTTCTCGGGCTGCGGCCCGGCACGACGGCGCGGTTCGCCACCAACCGCTACCACGGGACCTGGCACCTGCTGTCGGACCGGGCCGGCGCGCAGTTGCTGGCCCGGCTGCTGTGGGGGCTGTCGTACGAGCGGCATCCCGGGACCCTGGTAGTGATCGACCGGCCGTTCCTGGATCCGACCCCGTTCGAGGGGGAGGCGAGCGATCCCGTCGTCCTGGTGCCGCGCGGGCTGACCCCGCTGGCCGACGGCGCGGCCCGTGCGCTGCGGCGGGCCCTGCCGCTCGCCCCGCCGCCGGCGGGCACCGTACGGTGGCGGACCCACGGTCTGGACCTGGCGCTCGCCGACCCGGGCGGCTGGGACGAGCGGGTGCGCGCGCAGTTCCGGCGCGAGGGCGACGACGGCAGTACGGTGCTGCGGCGCGGCGGACTGGTCACGGTGTCGGCCTCGCCGCGGGCGCTGCGCGAGTGGGCCGTGGACGCGGCCCGGCTGGGCGACCGCGGCCCGTACGAGATGGACTACACGTTCCTGGGCGAGGGGTGCGATGCCCCCGGCGAGGTGCAGACCTTCCGGCGCTACCGTTCGATGGTGTCCAGCGCGGTGGTGGCCCACCGCGAGATCCTGGCCGAGGACACCGGCCGCGACCTGCCGCAGTCGGTGCGCGAGCGGATCTGGCACCGCTCCGCGGAGGTCCGCCGGCGTACCCGCCGCCCGGCCCGACCGACCCGGCCCGCCCCCGCGCCGGTCGCCTGAACGCGCGGCCCGGGGGAGGGACCGGACGGGACGTCAGCCCGCGAGGCGGTACTTGGTGGACGGCACCCCGCTGGTGTAGCTGCAGTCGAAGGTGCTCATCGAGGCCGTGGTCGTCCAGCCCGAGGGGGCGAAGCAGGCCCACAGACCGTTCACCGGCTGCTTGATGCGGTACGTGGTGGACGGCACCCCGGCGTTCTGGCTGCACGCCGAGCCGTAGCTGATCAGGTCGTAGGTCCAGCCGGGCTTGACCGTACAGGCCATCATGCCGTCGACGGCGGTGCGCAGCCGGTAGCTCGCCGCCTGCGGGCCGATCTGGGCACAGGCGCTGCCCAGCGAGACGTAGTCGTAGACGAAGCCGTCGACCGGGGTGCAGGACATCACGCCGTCGGCGGGGGTGCGCAGGTGGAAGACGGTCGAGGTCCAGCTGGAGCCGCCGCTGCACTGGCGGGTCTGCTGGACCTGGTCGTAGGTGTAGCCGGCCGGGACGCTGCAGGCCCAGGTGTTGTCGAGGCCGGCGGCGCCGGCCTGGGTGGGCGCGACGGCCAGGTCGGCCAGCAGCAGCGCCGCCGCCGCGACGAACGCAAGGGCCAGCCTGGGGACGATACGGGTGATGCGGGTGAGGTTGCGGAGCGGGCGTATGGCGCGCATGGGTCTCCCCGGGACGTCCGATCGGTGTGGTGGCGATCGGAGTTGGCGGTGATCGTGAATCGATCTTCACGCGGTTGACGTGATCGATTACATGTCTAGCAACGGATGATCACTTACTGACAGATCGTCATCGGCCGTTCACGGCGGCGGTTTCCGGCCATCCGGGCCGACGAGGCCGCGCGACCCGGGTGTCCGACGGAGTGGGCGGACCCCTGGGTGCACGGGCCGCAGATGCCCGGCCGCGGCGCCCTGAAGGCGCGGTCGCAGCCGTCGCAGTTCTGCATCGGCACCACGACCGGGCGCGGGGCCGGTTCGGGGGCGACCGGGGCGTTCCAGTGCCCGAGCCGGTAGGCGAGGATCCGGGCCGGGCGGCGCTCGAACACCGCGGGCAGGCCCGCGGTCAGGGTCTCCGCGACGGCCTCGCCCGTCGCCCCGCGGTTCAGCCAGTCACCGACGGCCGGTGCGAGGGCTGCGATCTCCCCCTCCGACAGCAGCAGTCGCGGATCGCGTCGGCGCAGCCCGGTCAGGAGCGCCCGGACCTCGCCGCTCGGCCGCGGGAGCGCCGGGCGCGCGGCCACCGCCCGCGGGGCCGGGACGGCACGGGCGACCGGCTCGACCGGCTCGACCCGCTCGGCCGCCTCGCTCGGCGACCGGGACTCGCA
>NZ_JAIZ01000773.1:0-1332 GCF_000710465.2 Kitasatospora sp. MBT63
GCGGTCGAACGCGCCCGGGCCGCCCAGCCGGGCTGGCTCGCCGCGGGAGCCGCCGCGCGGTCGGCCGCGCTCACCCGCGCCGCCGAAGCCGTCGAGGCGCACGCCGAGGAGCTCGCCGCGCTGGTGGTCAGGGAGGTCGGCAAGCCGCTCGCCGAGGCGCGCGGCGAGGTCGCCAGGACCGCCGCGATCTGGCGGTACTACGCGCAGGCGCCGTACGCCCCGGCCGGCGAGCTGCACGAACCGGCCGCCGGCCAGGGCCTGCTGATGACCCGGCGCCGCCCGTACGGGGTGGCCGGGCTGATCACCCCGTGGAACTTCCCGCTGGCCATCCCGGTCTGGAAGGCCGCCCCCGCCCTGGCCACCGGCAACACCGTGGTGCTCAAGCCCGCCCCGGAGGCGACCGCCTGCGCGCTGCGGCTGGCCGAGCTGGCCGGCCTGCCCGAGGGCGTGCTGACGGTCGTGCCGGGGGCGGCCGAGGAGGGCGCGGCCCTGGTCGACGCCGTCGACGTGGTCTCCTTCACCGGCTCCACCGGGGTCGGCCGGGCGGTGATCGCGGCGGCCTCCGGCCGCGGCGTCCCGGTCCAGGCCGAGATGGGCGGACTCAACGCCGCGCTGGTGCTCCCCGACGCCGACATCGAGCAGGCCGCCGCGCACCTGGCCGCCGCCATCGCGGGCTACGCCGGCCAGAAGTGCACCGCCACCAGCCGGGTGATCGCCGTCGGCGACGCCCTCGGACCGCTGCGCGAGGCGCTCGCCAAGGCGCTGGCCGCCGCCGCGCCCGCCGACCCGGCCGACCCGGCGACGGTCTGCGGACCGGTGATCAACGAGGCCGCGCTGGACCGGCTGACCGGCGCCCTCGACTCGGCGGTCGCGGCGGGTGCCCGGGTGGTGGCCGGCGCCGGGCGGGCGGAGCGGGCCGGCTGGTACTTCGGGCCGACCCTGCTCGAGGACGTGCCCGCCGGGCACCCGCTGCTGACCGAGGAGTTCTTCGGCCCGCTGGCCGTGCTGTCCGGGGCGGCCACCCTGGACGAGGCGATCACGCTGGCCAACGGCACCCGGCACACCCTCGCCACCTCGGTGCACAGCCGCGACCTGGACACCGCGCTGGCCGCGGCCGACCGGCTGGACGCCGGGATGATCCGGGTCAACGCCCCGTCCAGCGGCGTCGACTTCCACCTGCCCTTCTCCGGTGCCAAGGCCGCCAGCTACGGCAGCCGGGAACAGGGGCAGGCCGCGCTCGACTTCTTCACGGCCGGCCGCACCATCACCCTGCTGCCCGCCGGGACGCCCCGATGAGGACCGTCACCACCGTCGACTACCACACGGCGGGCG
>NZ_JAIZ01000773.1:1450-1805 GCF_000710465.2 Kitasatospora sp. MBT63
GCCCGTGCCGGGCGACACCGTCGCCGAGCGCCGCGCCGTCGCGCTCGGCGCCGGCGGCACGGCCACCGCCCCGCGCCCGAGCGCGCTGGACGACGTCCGCCGGCTGCTCTCCCGCGAGCCGCGCGGCCACGCCGGGATGTACGGCGGCTTCGTGGTGCCCGCCGACGACAGCGAGGCGCACTTCGGGGTGCTGTTCTGGCACAAGGACGGCTACTCGACCGCCTGCGGCCACGGCACCATCGCGCTCGGCGCCTGGGCCGTCGACTCCGGCCTGGTCGCCGCTCCCGCCGACGGCACCACCCGGGTCCGGATCGACGTGCCGTCCGGCCGGGTCTCGGCCGCCGTCCACCGCAGC
>NZ_JAIZ01000773.1:1921-8290 GCF_000710465.2 Kitasatospora sp. MBT63
GGTCACCGCCCTCGACCTGCGGGTGGAGACCTCCCGCGGCCCGGTCGCCGTCGGCCTGGCCCACTCCGGCGCCTGCTACGCCTCGGTCCGCGCCGCCGACCTCGGCCTGCGCGTCGACACCTCCCACCTGCCCGAACTCACCGCCGCCGGACGGGAGATCCGTGCCGCCCTGGCCGACGAGCCGGCCACCCGCCACCCGGCGGACCCGCGGCTGTCCGGCGTCTACGGGGTGATCCTCTACGAGGAGCTGCCCGACCTGCCGAACGGCCCGAGCCAGCGCAACGTCACCGTCTTCGCGGACGGCCAGATCGACCGCTCGCCGTGCGGCTCCGGCACCTCCGCCCGGCTCGCCCTGCTGGCCGCCGAGGGCCGGCTGACCGCCGGCCAGGAGCTGCGGCACGAGTCGGTGATCGGCACGGTGTTCACCGGGCGGCCGGCGGGCGAGCGGGACGGCGGGGTGGTGACCGAGGTCACCGGCAGCGCGTACCGCACCGGCGAGCACCGGTTCGACCTCGACCCCGCGGACCCGCTCGGAACGGGGTTCCTGCTGTGACGCCCGCCCCCGCCCGGGCCGACGCCGCCCTGCCGTTCCTGGAGCTCACCCTGACGCCGCGGCAGGCCCGAGAGGCGCTGGAACGGGTGCTGCGGGAGGGCCTGGACCCGGAGAGCTGCCCGCCGCGTTCGAACATCCCGGTCCCCGCCGGTGAGCTGCTGCTGATGCCCGCCGCCACCGGGCGCTACGCCGGGGTGAAGATCGCGGGCGTGGCCCCCGCCAACCCCGGCCTCGGCCTGCCCCGGATCACCGGGAGCCACCTGCTGCTGGACGGCCCGACCCTGCGGCCGCTGGCGCTGTTCGACGGCGCCGCGCTGACCGCGCTGCGCACCCCGGCGGTGACCGCGCTGGCGGTCGGCCGGCTCGCCGCGCCGGACGCGGCGCACCTGGTGCTGTTCGGCGCCGGCCCGCAGGCGTACGGGCACCTGGCGGCGCTCGCGGAGGTCCGCCCGCTGACCCGGGTGACCGTGGTGGCCCGCCGGGCGGCGCCCGCCGAGGACCTGTGCGCCCACGCCCGGACACTGGGGCTCGACGCCACGCCCGGGACGGCTGCGGCGGTGGCCGGTGCGGACATCGTGGTGTGCTGCACCACCGCCCGGACGCCGCTGTTCGACGGCGGTGCGGTGGCCGACCGGGCGGTGGTGGCGGCGGTCGGTTCGCACGATCCCGGCGCCCGGGAGGTGGACGGCGCGCTGGTGCGCAGATCGGCGCTGTACACGGAGTCCCGGGCCGGCGCGCTGCGGGAGGCGGGGGACCTCCTGATGGCCTTTCCGGCGGGCTGGGCGCCGGGGGCGCCGATGCTTGCGAACCTCTCAGAACTGGTGAACGATGAGGCGGCTGTGGCGTTCGACCGGCCGCGGTTCTTCAAGAGCGTCGGGATGGCCTGGCAGGATCTGGCAGTCGCTGCCATGCAATACGAAATGTCCCCCGGATTTCGCTTGAATCTTCCATAAAGTGAGTAACGTGACATTGTACAATGGTGTCCTCGAACCTCCGGAGGAACACCATGGCGGACCGAAAGCCCCGCACCCTCATCTCCGTCCAGGAGCGGCTGCGCGACCAGGTCGCCCACGCACTGCGCGCCGGACTCATCTCCGGTGAGCTCCGCCCCGGTGTCGTCTACTCCGCCCCCGCCCTCGCCGCCGACTTCGGGGTCTCCGCCACCCCGGTCCGCGAGGCCATGCTCGACCTGGCCCGCGAGGGCCTGGTCGAGGCGGTCCGCAACAAGGGGTTCCGGGTCACCGAGCTGAGCGAGCGCGACCTCGACGAGTACACCGAGATCCGCGCCCTGATCGAGGTGCCCACCGTCGGCCGGGTCGCCCGCACCGCCACCCCCGAGCAGCTCGAGGCGCTGCGCCCCGAGGCCCAGGCGATCGTGGTCGCGGCCCGCGAGCACGACCTGATCGGGTACCTGGAGGCCGACCGCCAGTTCCACCTCGACCTGCTCGGCCTCGCCGGCAACGCCCGGCTCGTCGAGACCGTCGGCGACCTGCGCAAGCGCTCCCGCCTCTACGGGCTCAACCGGCTCGACCAGCGCGGCGAACTGGTCTCCTCGGCCGAGGAGCACCTGGAGCTGCTCGACCTCATGATCGCCGGCCGCGCCGACGACGCGGAGAACTGCATGGCCCGCCACCTCGGCCACATCCGCAACCTCTGGGCGGCCGGCACCGAGGCCGCCGCCGAGGAGCGTCCGGCCCTGCGGCTCGGCGCCCGCTGACCCGTCCGGGTGAGAGGGCCATGACCCGGGCCGTTGCGCGGCACCGGGCCTACGATGGTGGTTCCGACATCGGCAGCCAGGAGGAATCCATGTCCGCCGCAGCAGTGGAGCACCCGTACGAGCAGCCGACGCTGCTCGAGGCGGCCGACCTGATTTCCAGTCGCCTGACGGGGCACCGAGTCGAGATCATCGGGGGTCAGATCGCCGTGACACCGCCCGCAGACGCGTCGCACAGCCGCGCGCTGACCCGCATCATGGCGACACTCATCGCGGCCGGCATGAACGGCGACGGGTCCGAGGTGCACCAGGCCGTCGGTGTGTGGCTGCCCGACGGACCGTCGGATTACGCCGTTCCCGACCTCTCGATCACCGATGCCGACATCGACGATCACCCGGTCGAGTACAACTGCTACGACCCGGCGGCCTTCCGTCTGGTCCTGGAGGTCACCTCCTCCAACCTCGGCGACGACCTCAAGAAGAAGCCGTCGGCCTACGCCTCCGCGGGCATCCCGGTCTACGTGATCGTCGACCGACAGAACCGCAGGGTCATGGTGCTCACCGAGCCGAGCGACGGCGAGTACCGGGTGAACGCCGTCCACCGGCCCGGACAGTCCTTCGTCCTGCCCGCCTCCATCGGGGCCGAGGTCAAGCTCGACGTGGACGCCGTCCTCGGCCCCGAGAAGTAGCCGCGCGGCGGCGCTCAGGCCAGCCGGCCGTCGTGCATCTCCAGCACCCGGTCGACCCGGCCCAGCAGGTCCCGGTCGTGGGTGACCATCACCGTCGCCGTGCCGTGGCTGCGGGTGATCTCCGCGAGCAGGCCGACGATCTGCGCGCCGCGCTCGTGGTCCAGCGCCGAGGTCGGCTCGTCGACCAGCAGCACCGACGGCCGTCCGAACAGCGCCCGTGCGATGTTCACCCGCTGCCGTTCGCCGCCCGACAGCTGGTGCGGGCGCCGCCGCTGCTTCGCACCGTCCAGCCCGACCGAGGCCAGCAGCTCCTCGGCCCGCGACCGGGCCGCCGACGGGCGCCCGCCGCGGACCGACTCCAGCACCAGCAGCTGCTCGACGGCGGTCAGCGAGGCCAGCAGGTTGGACTGCTGGAAGACGATCCCCAGCCGCTCGCGGCGCAGCGCCGTCCGCTCCCGGTCACCCAGCGCACCGGCGTCCAGACCGTCGATCAGCACCTGCCCCCGGTCGGGCCGTTGCAGGGTCGCGGCGACCGCCAGCAGGCTCGACTTGCCGGACCCGGACGGGCCCGCCACCGCGGTGAACTCGCCCGGCGCCACCTCCAGCGTCACGTCGTCCAGCGCGGTCAGCCGGCTCTCGCCGTCCGGGTAGGTCAGCGTCACCCCGCGCAGGGCGAGGCCGGTACGGGTGGTGGTCTGCGCGGTGGTGGTCATCGGGAGGCTCCCAGGGCGGCCAGCGGGTCGACGGAGGTGATGCGGCGGACCGCCAGCGCGGCCCCGGCCAGACCCAGCAGCACCATCGCCGCCACCGGGACGGCCACGGTCGCCGGGCCGACGTCGAACGGCACCGCGGAGGCCGCCAGCAGCCCCCCGGTCCCGCCGGCCGCCCCGCCCAGCAGTGCCCCGCCCAGCAGCACGGCCGCGGCCTGCGCGAGCGCGTCGCGCACCAGGTAGCCGCTGCTCGCCCCGACCGCCTTCAGCACCGCGATGTCGGGGCGGCGCTGCACCGTCCAGACGGTGAAGAACGCCCCCACCACCAGCGCGCTGACCGCGAACAGGAAGCCCTGGATCAGCTGCAGGCTGCCCTGCTCCGCCGAGAAGCCGTTGATCCCGGCCAGTGCGTCGGCGAGGGCGACCGTCGTGGTCCCCTGCGCCGCGTCCAGTGCCGCGCCGCCCGAAGGCGAACCGGTCAGCGCCAGCACGGTCGGCCGGCTCTGGCCGCTCAGCTGCTCCCAGGTGGCCAGCGTGGTCCAGACGGTCGGCGCGTGCGAGTACGAGCGCTGCTCGGTGACGCCGGAGACGGTCAGCGTGCTCGGGCCGACCCGGACCTGCCCGCCCACCGCCAGGTGGTACTCGGCCGCGGTGTCCGCACCGACGGCCACCTGCCCGTCCGCGGGCGCCGCGCCCTGCCGCAGCGGCGGCAGCAGCGCGGCGGGGGAGCCCAGCACACTGACCGACACGGCGGCGTCGGACGCGGTCAGCCGGGTCAGCGAGACGCCCAGCGGGTGTGCGGCGCCAACCCCGGGTGCGGCGGCGAACGCGGCCTGCTGCCCGGCGGAGACGACGCTGTTGCCGAACGAGACGGTCGCGGCGGCGCCCGCCGGGGCACCGAAGACGATCCGGTCGGCCGGCAGCCCGGCGACCGTGGAGGAGGCGGCGGCGGCCAGGCCGCCGGTCAGGCCGTACAGGAAGACGACCAGCATGGTGATCAGGGTGACGACCGCGCCCATGAGCGCGAACCGGCCCTTGGCGAAGCGGATGTCACTCAGTGCGACGAACACGGGGACCTTCCGGTGGAGGTGGGCTGTCCTGCCGTCCACCCTGGCCGCCGCGGCCGCCGAATCCATCGTGGAGAGGAACGGCCCCCGGCTCCACCCCGCGGTGCACCCGGAAATCCATCGAACGGTTGACGCCCGACCGGTCGGCCGCCCGCCGGGCACCCCGTACCCTCGGAAGGCGTGACCAGTGACGACCCGGCCGCGCACGCCGGCAGCACCCCCGCCCTGCGGCTGATGAACCTCGCCCTGCACGGGCTGTTCTTCGCGCTGCTCGGCGTCCTGCTGGCCCGCGGCGTCCTCGACCACGGCCTCGGACCGGGCGCGCTCGCCACCGCCGCCCTGCTCGCCGCGGCCTACGCCGCCGGCGGCCCGGTCGGACGGATCCGCACCACCCGGACCGGCGCCCTGCTCTGGCTCGCCGCCGTGGTCCTGCTCTGGATCGCGCTCACCCTGCTCCACCCCGAGTTCTGCTACCTGGCGTTCCCGCTGTACTTCGTCTGCCTGCACCTGCTGCCCGCCAGCCGGGCGGTGCTCGCGGTCGCCGCCCTGACCGGCGTCGTGGTCGCCGCCCAGGCGGGCACCGAAGGCGGCCTGACCACCGCCAAGGTGCTCGGCCCGGTGGCCGGCGCCGCCGTCGCCCTGCTCACCGCGTACGGCTACGCCGCGCTCTACCGGGAGAGCCGCGAACGCCAGCGCCTCATCGACGACCTGGTGCGCACCCGCGACGAGCTCGCCGCCACCCAGCGCGAGGCCGGCCGCCTCGCCGAACGGCAGCGCCTCGCCCGCGAGATCCACGACACCCTCGCCCAGGGACTGTCCTCGATCGTGCTGCTGGCCCGCTCCGCCGAGTCCGCGCTGCCCGCCGACCCCGCCGCCGCCGCGAACCGGATCCGCGAGGTCGGACGGACCGCCTCCGCCAACCTCGCCGAGGCCCGCCGCTTCGTCCACGCGCTCACCCCGCCCGCCCTCGACGACACCACCCTCACCGAGGCGCTGCGCCGCCTGGCCCGCGGCGCCGGAGCCGGCTTCCACCTGGACGGCGAGCCCCACCCGCTGCCCGTCGAGGCCGAGGTGGCGCTGCTGCGCCTCACCCAGGAGGCACTGGCCAACGCGGTACGGCACGCCGGGGCGCAGCGGATCGCCGTCACCCTCGCCTACCTCGACGACGAGGTGACCCTGGACGTCTTCGACGACGGCGTCGGCTTCGACCCGCTGGCCCGCCCCGAGGGCGAGCGCCGCACCTTCGGCCTGCACGGCATGCGCGAGCGGATCGCCGCGCTCGGCGGCAGCCTGAGTGTCGAGTCCGCGCCGGGCGAGGGCACCGCGGTCGCCGCCGCGCTGCCGCTGCGCCCCGCCGACGGCGTCGACCTGCTCGCCGAGGCGGGCGCCCGGTGATCCGGGTGCTGCTGGTGGACGACCACCCGGTGGTCCGGCGCGGGCTGCGCGCCATGGTCGACGACCTGCCGGACGTCACTGCGGTCGGCGAGGCGGCGGACGGCGCCGAGGCGCTGGAGGTGCTCGCCGGGCTGGACCGGCGGCCGGACGTGGTGCTGATGGACCTCCAGATGGGGACCGGCATGCACGGCGTCGAGGCGACCCGCCGGATCACCGCGCTGCCCGACCCGCCGGCGGTCCT
>NZ_JAIZ01000774.1:0-214 GCF_000710465.2 Kitasatospora sp. MBT63
GGCGGACGGGGCGCCGTCGCCGGCGGCGTCGGCCGTGACCGCGGGTGCGGGCACCGGCGCGGCCTGCGCGGGGGTGGCGGCGCCGAAGCCGGTGGCGCCGAGGGCCGCGGTCATCGCGGTGACGCCGAGCAGCGGTCCGCCGCTCCTGGCCTGACGGGGCATCCGGTGCCGTGAGGCGTCCGCGCCCAGGTCCACCGGCTGGCCCTCCACCGGG
>NZ_JAIZ01000774.1:342-5047 GCF_000710465.2 Kitasatospora sp. MBT63
GGCCGTGCCCTGGAGCGGGTGCGTCGACGCCACTGAGGCGTGCTCCTTTCCTTCCCTCTCGCCGACCGGGTTAGCTGACGGGTTCGGAGCAGGAAGGTCTCCTACGGCCGGGCCTGGGCCCCGCCGATTCACCCCAAGGAACGTGGTTCCCCGGCTCCCCGGACCCGCCCGGTGAGGGCGTGCCCGCGGATTGAGCGATGGCGCACGGTGCCGTCTGGCTACGGCGTTTCGTACCGCGCTGCGTTATCGAAAGTTAATCCCATGAGGGCCATGATTCCAAGCGCCCTGGACAACACTTTGGCACCCGAACCGGGCGCCCGGGGCGGTTCACCCGGATTCGGCCCGCCGGCGGTGACGGACCGCTACCGGCCGGTTGAGTATCCGTACTCATGTGCCGGAAAGGCGAGTTGGAGAACCTACCGGCATGACCGCAAAGATGCAGACCAGAACCACGGCGGCGTACTTCGGCCAGGCCGTGCTCTCCTTCGCACTCGCCACCTCGGCCCTGGCGATCGGGATCGCCTATCTCCCGGTCAACGCCTGGATGCGCGGATTCCTCGCCGTCGGCCTGCTGTACGAGATCACCTCGGCCTTCACGCTGGCGAAGGTGATCCGCGACCGCCAGGAGGCGGACGAGCTGACCAGCCGGGTGGACCAGGCCAGGCTGGACAAGCTGCTCGCCGAGCACGACCCGTTCCGGGTCGAGGGCGCCTGAACCCGCGCCCCCGGCCGGACCGGCCGGACGGGCGTCACGCGCCCTCGGACTCCTTCGCCTTCCGCACCGCGAAGGTCTCGCCGCCGGCCGACCAGTGGGTCGGCGGGATCTCCTCCACCGCGACCCAGATCTTCTCCGGGTCCACCCCGGTCACCCTGGCGTACGCCTCGGTCAGCGCGCGGGTGATCTCCGCGTTCTGCTCGTCGGTCCGGCCGGACAGCTGCTTGACGTTGATGAAGGGCACGACGCCTCCTGGCACTCGAACCGGCGGGCGGGGCCGGCACCCGGGACCGTGATCACCCGCACGCTACCCCAGAGCCGCGGACGCCTCCGTGGCACCCTTGACGGCTAAGGCTATTAGCATTAGCTTTATGGCCACAGGAGCTCGCCGGACCGGCCGGGCATCCGTCGAGGAGCCCAGGAGGCAGCGATGAACACCACCGTCACCCAGTACGTCACCGTTCCCGGCGGCCGGATCGCCTTCGACGACTCGGCGGCCGGGCCCACCACCGGGACCACCGCCGGGACCGCCGCCGGGTCCGTGCCGGTCGTGCTGCTGCCCGGCATGCTGGACCGGCGCACCACCTACCGGCACCTGGTCCCGCTGCTGACCGCCGCCGGCCACCGGGTGATCACCATGGACCTGCGCGGCCTCGGCGACTCCTCCACCGGCTTCACCGACCACTCCCCGGCCGCCATCGCCACGGACGTGGTCGCCCTGCTCGACCACCTGGGGATCGGGCGCGCCGTCCTGGCCGGCAACTCCTACACCGGCGCAACCGTGGTCAAGGTGGCCGGCGACCGGCCCGAGCTGGTGGCCGGGATCGTGCTGATCGACGCCTTCATCGAGAACCTCCCGCCGAACGCCTTCCAGAAGGCGCTGGTCAAGACGCTCGGCGCGGCCCTGGTGCACTTCCCCGCACTGTGGGGCGCCGCGCAGAAGCTCTACTTCCCCACCGAGCGCCCCGCCGACTTCGACGCCTACCGTGCCGGGCTGGTCGCCATGCTGCGCGAGCCGGGCCGCAAGGCCGCCACCCGGGGCTACGTCTCCGGCGACTCCGCCCCGGTCGGCTGGACCGCCGCGGTGACCTGCCCGGCCCTGGTGCTGATGGGCACCAAGGACGTCGACTTCCCGGACCCCGAGCTGGTGGCCGACCGCCAGGCGGCCGCGCTGAAGGGCCGTAAGGTGATGATCGACGGCGGCGGCCACTACCCGATGGCGGGATTCCCGCAGGCCACCGCCGATGCCCTGCTCCCCTTCCTGCACGAGGTCGCCTGATGCCCAGGGCCGGACTCACCCCCGCCGCCGTCGTGGACCACGCCCTGGCCCTGCTCGACGAGCAGGGCGGCGATGCCCTCACGCTCGCCGCCGTCGCCGCCCGGGCCAAGGTCGCCACCCCTTCGCTCTACAAGCACGTGCCCGGCGGCCTGGCCGAACTGCGCCGGCTGATCGCGGTCCGGGTCACCGAGGAACTGGCCGACCGGCTGGGCGCCGCCGCCCTCGGGCGCAGCACCGACGAGGCCGTGGAGGCACTGGTGGCGGCGTACGTCCGCTACGCCCGCGAGCACCCCGAGCGGTACGCGGCGATACCGCAGGCGCCCGACCCGGCCGACCCCGCGCTGACCGCGGCGGCGACCCGGCTGGTCGAGGCGGTCATGGCGGTACTGCGCGGCTACGGCCTGACGGGCTCGGAGGTGGTGCACGCGACCCGCACGGTCCGCGCCGTCGCGCACGGTTTCGCCTCGCTGACCACCGGCGGCGGCTTCCAGCTCGCGGAGGACCTGACGGTGACCCAGCAGCGGGTGACCGGCGTCCTGACGGCGGGGCTGCGGGACTGGCCCGGCCAGGCCCCCGCCGGCTGAGCCCGCCCCGCGCTGGGCCACCCGTGTCCTGGCGGGGCCGTCGGGCGTTGGGCAGGGCATGAAGAAGCGAAGCATGCTCGCCGTCGCCTCCCTCGCCGTCGGTGTGGTGGCCTCCCTGACCGCCCCCAGCGCGCACGCGGCCCCCGCCGGCGACCGTGGCCCGACCCCGGACGCCATCACCGCCCCCGACGTCCCGGTCGACCTTCTCGGCACCGTCTCAGGCGGCAGCCCCGACCTGGACGGCCTGGACGGGCTGCCGGGGATCCAGGCCTGACCGGCCGCACCCTCCGACCTGCTCCTGGGCCACCCGGACCACCGGGTGGCCCTCGTGCTGTCCAACGCCGCCCGGCCCCGGGCCCGATCCGCCCCGCGTCCGCCGCTGACCGGAACCGACCTGGGGCGACCGGTTCCTGACCGTGGCCGACCGGGCGCCGGTATGGCTTCGGGTGGGTTTCGAGACCGTTCTGTCACAGTCCGCGGGTGAGACTTGGTGGGTACCCGGACGCTCCCAGCGCTCCGGCCGCCCCGAGGACGTGGACAGATGCCCCAGACCGTGGAGCCCTCCCGGACCGCCGCCGGACTGGTCCCCGCCCAGCGGACCGGGACCGCCCGTCCGGGCGTCCCCGCGGCCGGCGCCACCACGGGCGGCCACCTCGCCCGGGCGTACGCCGTGGCCCGCGGTCTGCGCGCGCTGCGGCCCGTCCCGGCCCGCGCCCAGGAGCCGTACGGCGAGTCGGACGGCCAGTAGCTGCCCTCCGCCCCGACCGGGCGGCTGCCCGAGTGCCCCCGGCGGCCGTGACCGAGTGCGACGCCCGGCCGGAGCGCGTGGCGCCGCTGCCGCCGGGTGCGTCCGGGCCGCCGGCGGCGGTGGTGCGGCCCGGGGTGGTCGTGACGGGGATGCCGGGCGAGGAGCAGTTCCGGCTGATCATCGGCGCGAGGGCGCCGGACGGATCACCCCGTGTACGCCGTCAAGTTCGTCGGCGACCAGCACCGATGCGTCCAGGTCGGGGAGTTGGAGGATTCCACCATCCTGTGAAAGTTTGACTGATTAAGCTCAATTGACGACCGATCGGTTCACACGAACGTAGGATCATCGCCCTAGACTTCGCCGCGTGACGATGACTCAGTGGTGCGGAGCAGCAGCCGGCGGCCTCGCCGTCCTCGCCTTGGTGGCCGCCGCGAGGTTCCATGCCGTCACGGTCACCCTGCGCGGTCGGCTCGCCGACCAGGACCGGGAGCTCGACCGGCTGCGCGCCGACCTGGCCGAGGCGCTCGACCGCCGCTCGGCCGAGAACGCCGCCGTCCAGCAGGAGCAGGACCTCAACTCCGCCACCCGGCGGGCCTTCCTGAGCGTCGCCCGCCGGATCCTGGTGATGGCGCACGACCAGCAGGCCGGGCTGGACGAGATGGAGCGCACCCACGACGACCCGGCGCTGCTCGACGGCCTGCTCAAGGCGGACCACGCGGCGGCCCAACAGGCCCGGCTGGCACAGACGCTGGCGGTGCTCTGCGGCGCCCGGGCGGGCCGGCACTGGCCCGAGCCGGTGGCCCTGGAGGACGTCGTGCGCGGCGCGCAGTCCCGCATCCTGCCGTTCCAGCGGGTGGTGGTGCGCAGCCGGATCGAGACCGCCGTGGTCGGCGCGGCCGCCGAGGCGCTGATCCACGCGGTGGCCGAGCTGCTGGACAACGCCACCCGCTACTCGCCGCCGTCCACCCAGGTGTTCGTGACGCTGATGTCGGTGCACAACGGCGCGGTGGTGGAGATCGACGACTGCGGCGTCGGCATGCCGGAGCAGGCGGTGGAGAAGGCCGCCGCGGCGCTGGCGGGCGGCGGCAGCCTGGAGGTCTCCCGGCTGGGCGAGGTACCGCAGTTGGGGCTCGCGGCGGTCGGCCGGCTGGCCGAGCAGTACGGCTTCCGGGTCACCCTCAGCTCGGCGCCCTCCCCGTACGGGGGTGTGCGGGTGGTGGTGCTGCTGCCGAACGCCCTGCTCACCGAGCCGCTGCCGACCGCGCTGCCCCCGGCCCCGGCGGGCACCCTGGTGCTCCCCGCGCCCCCGGCCCGGGTGCCGTCGCAGCCCCGCGCGGTGGCCGCGCCGGGCGGTCCCGAGCGCTCGGCCCCCGCCGCCC
>NZ_JAIZ01000775.1:0-331 GCF_000710465.2 Kitasatospora sp. MBT63
GGCGGGTCGGGTCGGGCGGACCCGGTCCGCGGGTGTGCTCAGCTCCGGTCCGGGTGGTCGGCGGCGCCGTAGCCGCCGAGGATGCGGTCCATCACCTCGGGCAGCCGGAAGGAGGTCCGGTGCATGGCGGCCTCCCTGGCGATCGCCGCGTCGGTGGCGGCGAGCAGCGGTGCGGCCAGGTCCTGCTTGAGCAGTTCCAGGGAGGCCCGGGGAGCCGCCGCCAGGTCGGCGGCGAGCGCACGGGCGGTGGCGGGTACCCGGTCGTGGGCCACCACCGTGACGGGCGCACCGCGGTCGCGCAGTTCGGCGCCCCGGTAGTTGCGGGCGGGCC
>NZ_JAIZ01000775.1:444-5090 GCF_000710465.2 Kitasatospora sp. MBT63
CAGCAGGTGGGTGGCGCCCATGCCGGGGGTGAAGCCGTAGCGCATGAAGTTCCCGGCGTAGACCGAGCGTTCGCTGAACACGGCCAGGTCCGCGTAGAGCGCCAGGACCAGTCCGCCGCCGATGGCGTGGCCCTGGACCGAGGCCACCACCGGGAGCGGGCAGCGGGCCAGTACCCGGAAGAAGTCGTCGGTGTCGAAGCTGCCCTCGCCCCGGGCGAAGTGGACCAGTTCCCGTTGCGAGCCGCCGGCGCAGAACAGCTCCGGCATGCCCTCGACCAGCACCACCCGGGTCCGTTCCTCGGCCACCGCCCGCCCGACGGCGTCCACCAGGCCCCGGCTGAAATCCGGCCCGAAGGTGTTGCGTCCCTCGCGGTCGGCCATCCGTACCACGGCGATCGGGCCCTGCCAGGACAGCGAGACCACCTCGGGACCGGCCGTGGTGCCCCGCGAAGGGGCCGGTGCGGCGCTCATGCGGCGGCTCCCGCCGTGCGCAGCCGGTCCAGCAGCCGCCGGGCGCCCGGGGCCGCGAACCGTTCGATCAGCAGCTGCGAGGCCTCGTGGCCCAGGCCCGGGTCGCGCGGGAACAGCCGGGCCCGGTAGTCCTTGAGCGCGGCGGCGGTGGCCCGGTCGGTCCGGCCGAGCCGGGCGAGCAGCGGCCGCAGCGCCGACTCGGCGTCGGGGCCGGATAGGTCGGCGAGTCCGGCGCGGTGCGCGGCGGCCGCGTCGAACTCCTCGGCGCACAGGGTCGCCGCGAACGCCCGCTGCTCGCCGAGGCGGCGGGCGACGAACGGCAGCGCCATCGCGGGCACCAGTCCGGCCAGCACCTCGGTGAGCCGGAACCGGGCGCGGTCGCCGGCCACCACCAGGTCGCAGGCCGCGGCCAGGCCGACCCCGCCGGCGGTGGCCCGGCCGTCCACGGCCGCGACGGTCACCAGTTGGCTGCGGGTCAGCCGGTCCAGCAGCGTCCAGTACGGCAGTTCGGCGCCGTCCGGCAGCGGTTCGGCCGCGGCACCGGCTCCGGACGGGCCGCCGCCGGACAGGTCGGTGCCGGACAGGTCGGTGCCCGCGCAGAAGTCCTCGCCGACCGCCGACAGGACGAACACCCGGCAGTCGGGGTCGGCCTCGGCCCGGTCGAGGGCCGCGGCCAGGCCGTCGAGCAGGGCGTCGTCGATGGGGTTGCGGCGCTCCGGGCGGTCGAGCACCGCCCGCAGCATCCCCCGGCCGCGGGTGACCCGGACGGCCGTGTCCCGGCCGCTCATCGGTCGGCCCCCAGCCAGACGTACTCGCGGTGGTAGTCGCGGACGGCTTCCAGCACCAGCCGGGGCCGGCTGTCGCCGCCGCCGAACCGGGCTTTGGTGATCTGCGGGAAGCGGTCCAGGTCGAAGGTGAAGTCCCGGGCGCCGAACTTGAGTTCCGCGGTCGCGGTGAGCAGCTCGTCGTACTCGGGGACGGACAGCGAGTACCGGGCGTCCAGGGCCTCGCGGATGCCCATGGAGCGCACCGCGCGCTGCGACTGCGGGGTCACCACGGCGCTGTAGAACTCGGAGCTGCAGCCGGAGCCGTAGGAGAAGATGCCGACCCGGCGCTCCCGGTCGATGACGGCGTTGTCGATGGTGCTGGCCAGCGCGAGGAAGACGGTGCCGGCGTAGATGTTGCCGACCTGGCGCGGGTACTCCACCGCGGCGGACAGCCGGGCGGTGAAGTCGTCCTCGATGGCCTGCGGCGACATCCGCTTGAGCTTGCGCAGGACGGCCCGGTGGGCGCCCTTGACCATGCCGGGGAACGGCGTGTGCATCGCCAGCAGGTCGAAGCTGTCCACCAGGTCGGCGCCCTCGACCTTGCGGGCGTAGTCGGTGAACGAGCCCTTGAGGCAGTCGATGTAGGTGAGCAGCGAGAGGTCGACGTCGCCCGCCTCGGCCTCCGGGTCCGGGCGGCAGGTGTCCATCACCTCGTAGCTGTGGAAGCCGTTGGCTCCCCGGTCGAAGGCCGCCACCACCGGCCGGTCGCCGATCAGCATGGCGACCGCCCCGGCGCCCTGGCTGGGCTCCACGTAGGTGTGCGGGACGGGTCGCGCCACGTCGCTGCTGATGACCAGGGCCTTGGCGCCGTCGAACGGGCTGGCGGCCACCACGGCCGCGGCCATCTGGACCGCCGCCGTACCGCTGTAGCAGGCCTGCTTGGTCTCGAACAGGCGGCAGGAACGCGGCAGGCCGAGGTGGTCGTGGACGTAGGTCGCGAGGGACTTGCCGAAGTCGACGCCGGACTCGGTGCCGACGATCAGCAGCTCGATCCGGCCGCGCTCCTCCTCGCTGAGCGCGTCCACGATCGGCTTGGCCGCGTTGACGGCGAAGGAGACGGCGTCCTCGCAGTGCAGGGCCACGCTCTTGCGGGCCATCATCAGGTTGTCGATCCGGCTGTCGTCCAGCCCGCGGGCGGCGAACAGGGTGGGGACGTCGACGTACGTCTCTCCGCAGTAGGCGTTGACGGCTTCGATGCCGACCGGCTTCATGGGGTGTTCTCCCTCAGGAAAGGACAGGGTCAGGGCTGGGTACGGCGGCCGGGCCGGCCGCCTCGGGCAGCCGCAGCACGACGGAGGCGTTGATGCCGCCGAAGGCGAAGCTGTTGGTGAGCGCGGTGCGCAGCGGGTGGCGTTCGGCGCGGGTGCCGACCAGCGGCAGCCGGGGGTCGAGCGGCCGGGCGAGGTTGGGATTGGGGTGGCAGGCGCCGGCCCGCAGCTGGGCGATGACGGCGACCGCCTCGACCAGCCCGGCGGCGCTCAGGCAGTGACCGGTGAGCGGCTTGGTGGAGTTGATCCGCAGGGACGGGCGGGCGCCGAAGACCTCCAGCAGCGAGTCGGCCTCGGTCCGGTCGCCGAGCACCGAACCGGTGCCGTGGGCGTTGACGTAGTCGACCTGGTCCGCCGCCAGTCCGGCCGACGCCAGCGCCGCCCGCATCGCGGCCACCTGGCCACCGGAATCCGGCTCGGTGCCGCGTCGGGCGTCCAGCCGCTGCCCGTACCCGGCGACCTCCGCCAGGATCTCCGCGCCGCGGGCCCGCGCCGCCGCCGGCCGTTCCAGCACGACGGCCGCCGCGCCCTCGCCCCGGACGAAACCCTGCCGGTCCCGGTCGAACGGCCGGCACATCCGGGCCGGCTCCGCGCGCAGTGCCTCGTACGCCATGGCACCCGTGCGCCGGAACGCCTCCGCCTCCACCGGGGACAGTTCCGCCACCGGCGCGACCACCAGGACCCGCTCGGCCCAGCCGGCGGCGACCATCCGGGCGCCCTGCAGCAGCGCGATCGAGCCGCTGGCGGACGCCCCGCCCACCGCCCAGCCCTCCGACCGGACCCCGGTCACCTCGCTCACGGCACCGACCACGTCGACATCGAGGTGGGTCAGGGCGTACGAGGCCCGCAGCCGGCCCGGCGCACGTTGGTGGCCGAGCACGGTGTCCGCCTGGTGCGCCAGGGCCAGGTTGCTGCCGGCGACCAGCAGGGCGGTGTCCCCGGCCACGGCGGGCTCGACGGCCCGGCCGGGCGGCGCCAGCCCGGCGTCCGCCAGCGCGCGCAGCGCCACGCAGGCCGCGGTACGGGCGGGCAGCGCGGCCCGGCCCGCGACCCGGCGCAGCAGGGCGGCCCGCTCCGGGTCGTCCGGGAGGTGCCGTTCGGCCCACTCGGCGACGCCGAACGGCCCGAGGGCCGCGACGGGCAGCACCATGCCATCGGGCGTGCCGGACGGGTCGGCCCCGGCGGGGAGGGTCACCGCGCTGCGCCCCGCCAGCAGGGCCGCGGTGAAGTCCGCCAGGCGGTCGCCGAGCGGCCCGAGGACGGCGGCCGCGGTGACGGCCACCGCGGGGACCGGCCGGTCCGGCACGCCCGCGCTCACACGTGCTCGCTCAGGACCGCGACCAGCGAGCGCAGGTCGTTGGCACGGGTCAGCGTCTCGGCGGGGACCCGGACGCCGAGGTCGTCCTGGGTGGCGATGACCACGTCCATCCGGTCGATGGAGTTGGCCCCGAGGTCACGCATGCTGTGGTCGAGCGTGATCTGGGACTCGGTCAGCTCGGGGAGCACCTCCAGGAGGTTGCGGCGGACGACGGCGAATATCTCGTCGGTGGTCATGGTCTGGTTCCTCTTCGGGTGCGGTGGGACGGGGTTGCGGTGGGACTTGGTGCGGTGGGACGGGGTGCGGATCGGGTGCGGTGCCGGGCCCGGGTCAGCTCGGGCGGGGCAGCAGGGTCAGTACCTGCTCGATGGTCAGCCGGTTGTCGCGGACGGCGCTGAGGAGCGCGTCCAGGTCGGCGGCCGAGGGGGCGGCGGGTGCCGGGGCGACGGCCACCGCACCGGTCAGCGCGGCGACATGGCGGCTCAGGGCGCCGAGGCTGGGGTGGTCGTAGAGCACGCCCGCCTTCTCGTCCAGGCCGTACGCCTGGTTGACGAAGGCGACGAACTCCACGCCGAGGATCGAGTCCAGGCCGAGCGTGTTGAAGCTCGCCTCGTCGTCGAGGTCGGCGGGCTCGCAGTACAGCGTGCGGGCCAGTTCCTCGCGCAGGGCGGCGGCGATCACGGCGGGGTCGGCCGCGCCGCGCGCCGTCTGCGGGGCAGGGGCCGGGGCGGGCGCCGGCGCGGCCGTGACCGTGGTGGCGGC
>NZ_JAIZ01000776.1:0-3413 GCF_000710465.2 Kitasatospora sp. MBT63
AGGGGGGACCCTGTGGGAGAGTAGGACGCCGCCGAACAATCTTTCAGAGAAGCCCCCCGCCTTCCCAGGCGGGGGGCTTTTTTGTTGTATGGTCAGTGCCGCACAAGTTGTCATGAGTACCAGGAGGCCCCCAGGTGGAGGTCCAGGAGACGCGAGTCCAGACCGACCGTGTCCTCACCATTCCCAACCTGCTGAGCATGGGCCGGCTGGTCGGGGTGCCGATCTTCCTCTGGCTGATCCTCTGGCCGGTGTTCGGCGGTCCGAACAACGACGGCTGGGCGATCGTCATCCTGATGCTGAGCGGGGTGAGTGACTACCTCGACGGCAAGCTGGCGCGCCGCTGGGGGCAGATCAGCCGGCTGGGGCAGATCCTGGACCCGGCTGCGGACCGCCTGTACGTACTGTCGACGCTGATCGGGCTGACCTGGCGCGAGATCCTCCCCTGGTGGGTGACGGCGATCCTGCTCGCGCGTGAGGTGTTCATCGGCTCCCTGCTGCCCGTGCTGGCCCGCTACGGGTACGGGCCGCTCCAGGTGAGCTTCCTGGGCAAGGCCGCCACGTTCAATCTGATGTACGCCTTCCCGCTGCTGCTGCTGGGGACCGGGACGAGCTGGTTCGAGCGGACCGCGGAGGCGGTCAGCTGGGCGTTCATCTGGTGGGGCACGGTGCTCTACTGGTGGGCGGGCATCCTGTACGCGGTGCAGGCGCGGCAGATCGTGCGGGCCGCGCGGGCCGCGGCGGTCTGAGGCCGCCGGCCGGGCCGCGGGTGGTCCGGCGAGACGTTTCACACGGCTTGCCCGGTGCGTCGGACGGTTTGATCCGGGTAGACAAGCTCTTGAACGGTTTGATGGATCCACAGGGTTCACCACCGAGAAGGAGGACGCACCCGCAATGAAAGCCGTTGTGATGGCAGGCGGGGAGGGCACCCGCCTCCGCCCGATGACCTCGAGCATGCCCAAGCCGCTCCTACCGGTCGCCAATCGGCCGATCATGGAGCATGTGCTTCGGCTGCTCAGGAAGCACGGCCTCTCGGACACCGTCGTCACGGTGCAGTTCCTGGCCTCCCTGGTCAAGAACTACTTCGGTGACGGCGAAGACCTGGGTATGCACCTCACCTATGCCAACGAGGAAGTCCCGCTGGGCACCGCGGGCAGTGTGAAGAACGCCGAGGACGCGCTCAAGGACGATTCCTTCCTGGTGATCTCCGGGGACGCGCTGACCGATTTCGATCTCTCCGAGCTGATCGCATTCCACCGGGCCAAGGGCGCAATCGTCACCGTGTGCCTGACCCGGGTTCCCAATCCGTTGGAATTCGGTATCACGATCACTGACGACGAGGGCCGGGTCGAGCGCTTCCTGGAGAAGCCGACCTGGGGCCAGGTGTTCTCGGACACGGTGAACACCGGTATCTATGTGATGGAGCCCGAGGTCTTCGACTACGTGGCGGCCGGTGAGTCGGTCGACTGGTCGAGCGACGTCTTCCCTCAGCTGCTGAAGGAGGGCAAGCCGGTCTTCGGGTACGTCGCCGAGGGCTACTGGGAGGACGTCGGCACCCACGAGAGCTATGTGAAGGCGCAGGCGGACGTCCTGGAGGGCAAGGTCCAGGTCGAGCTGGACGGGTTCGAGATCTCGCCCGGGGTGTGGATCGCCGAGGGCGCGGAGGTCGACCCGGAGGCCGTCCTGCGGGGGCCGCTGTACATCGGTGACTACGCGAAGGTGGAGGCCGGGGTCGAGCTGCGCGAGCACACCGTGCTCGGCAGCAACGTGGTCGTCAAGCGCGGGGCGTTCCTGCACAAGGCGGTGGTCCACGACAACGTCTACATCGGGCCGCAGTCCAACCTGCGGGGCTGTGTGGTCGGCAAGAACACCGACGTGATGCGGGCCGCGCGGATCGACGACGGGGCGGTGATCGGCGACGAGTGCCTGATCGGCGAGGAGTCGAACATCGCCGCCAACGTCCGGGTGTACCCGTTCAAGACGATCGAGGCCGGCGCGTTCGTCAACACCTCGGTGATCTGGGAGTCGCGCGGGCAGGAGCACCTGTTCGGCGTGCGCGGGGTGTCGGGCGTGCTGAACGTCGAGATCACCCCGGAACTGGCGGTCCGGCTGGCCGGGGCGTACGCGACGACGCTGAAGAAGGGCGCGACCGTCACCATCGCGCGTGACCACTCGCGGGGCGCGAGGGCGCTCAAACGGGCGATGATCTCGGCGCTGCAGACCAGTGCGATCGACGTCCGGGACCTGGAGAACGTACCGATGCCGGTGGCCCGGCAGCACACCGCCAGGGGCAGCGCGGGAGGCGTCTTCCTGCGGACCACGCCGGGGGTGCCGGACTCGCTGGACATCCTGTTCTTCGACGAGCGGGGCGCCGACCTGTCGCAGGCCGGGCAGCGGAAGCTGGACCGGGTGTACTCGCGGCAGGAGTTCCGGCGCGCGTTCCCGGGCGAGATCGGCGACCTGCTGCACCCGGCCAGCGTCTTCGACTCGTACGCGACCAACCTGCTGAAGTCGATCGACATCAGCGGGGTCCGCGAGGCGGGCCTCAAGGTCGTGGTCGATGCCGCGCACGGCAGTGCGGGGCTGGTCCTGCCCAGCATCCTGGGCCGGCTCGGCGTGGAGGCGCTGACCGTCGACAGCGGTCTGGACGAGTCCCGGCCGACCGAGGACGCGGAGGAGCGGCGGGCGGCGCTGGCGCGGCTCGGTGAGCTGGTGGCCTCGTCCCGGGCGGCGTTCGGGGTGCGGTTCGACCCGGTGGGCGAGCGGGTGTCCTTCGTCGACGAGCTCGGGCGGGTGATCGACGACGACCGCGCCCTGCTGGTCCTGCTCGACCTGGTGGCGGCCGAGCGCCGGAGCGGACAGGTCGCGCTGCCGGTGACCACGACCCGGATCGCCGAACAGGTGGCGGCGTACCACGGCACGCAGGTGACGTGGACCTCCACCTCGCCGGACGACCTGGCGAAGGCGGCCGCGGCCGAGGGCACGGTGTTCGGCGGCGACGGGCGCGGCGGCTTCGTGGTGCCCGAGTTCAGCGGTGTGCTGGACGGTGCGGCGGCGTTCGTGCGGCTGGTCGGGCTGGTGGCCCGTACGCAGCTCACGCTGAGCCAGATCGACGCCCGGATCCCGCAGGCGCACATCCAGCGCCGGGACGTCGCCACCCCGTGGGCGGCGAAGGGCATGGTCATGCGGTCGGTGGTGGAGGCGGCCGGTTCCCGGCGGCTGGACACCACGGACGGCGTGCGGGTGGTGGAGCCGGACGGCCGGTGGACGCTGGTGCTGCCGGACCCGGCCGAAGCGGTCACCCACCTGTGGGCCGAGGGGCCGGACGACCAGGCCGCCCAGCAGCTGCTGGACGAGTGGGGTGCGGTGGTGGACTCCGCGGGCCGGTAACCGCGAACCGGTAGCCGAGTGGCAGG
>NZ_JAIZ01000776.1:3521-14775 GCF_000710465.2 Kitasatospora sp. MBT63
CTGCCCGGGATGTCACGATCCGGTACGTATCGGGGCCTTGCGGAGCGGGGGTAGGTCGTACGCCGGGTGGGGGACATGGGACGATGTCCCGCATGCCAGCAACGCCGACGCCGAGTGACCGGGACGGACGCTTCACCCGTCCGGACGCCTCGATGTCCCTGCTGACCACCGTGATGGACCACAGCCTGGACGACGGGTACGCCGAGGCGGCCCGGGCCCTGGGGGTGGAGGGACGCAGCCGGCTGCCGTCCTCGCTGCGCGGCCGGCTGACGCTGGCCCTCGGGCTCGCCCTGGCGGCGACCGTGGTGACGGTGGGGGCGGTGACCTCGCACGAGGCCGAGCCGACGCTCGCCAAGGAGCGGGACGCGCTGGTGCACCGGATCAAGGACGCGACCGGCGGGGCGGACGGTCTGCAGCGCCAGGTCGGCGACCTGCGCGACCAGGTCGACACGGCCCAGCAGGACGCGCTGCGGGCCGGTGGGGACGGCGGACTGGCCGCGCTGGCGGCCGGGACCGGCACCGGTGAGATGACCGGTCCGGGGGTGAAACTGGTGATCGAGGACGCCAACAGCTCGGCCGGCGGCGGCAACATCAGCAACCCGCGGGACGCCGATGGCTTCCGCAACTCGGGCCGGCTCAGGGACCACGACCTGCAGCTGGTGGTGAACGGCCTCTGGCAGTCCGGCGCGGAGGGCGTCTCGGTCAACGGGCAGCGGCTCACCGCGCTGTCCGCGATCCGGGCGGCCGGCGACGCGATCCTGGTCGACAACCGGCCGCTGGTGCCGCCGTACACCGTGCTGGCGATCGGGGACGGCGCGAAGCTCGCCAAGACCTTCCAGGACAACGAGGCCGGCCGGTACCTGCGGATCATCGAGGACAGCTACGGCATCAAGTCGAGCCTGTCGGTGCAGAAGAAGCTGCAGCTGCCGGCGGCGCTGGGCGTGACGCTCCGCTTCGCCCGGCCCGACGTGCCCGAGGCCTCGCCCTCGCCGTCGGCCGCCGGATCGTCCTCGCCCCCGGCATCGCCGTCGCCCTCGCCGTCCCCGTCGCCCTCCGGTTCGCCTTCGCGATCCGTCACACCGCCCCCGGCGAAGTCGACGAAGGCCGCCAAGCCGTCCGGCACCAAGAACGCCACCGCATCGTCCACCGCAGGGACAGGAGCTCCAACACCGTGATTGCCGTACTGGGTCTCGTGATCGGCGTGGTCGTCGGCCTCTTCGTGCAGCCGGAGGTCCCCGACGCCGTGGTGCCCTATCTGCCGATCGCGGTGGTGGCGGCGCTGGACGCGGTGTTCGGCGGCGTGCGGGCGATGCTGGACGGGATCTTCAACGACAAGGTGTTCGTGGTCTCGTTCCTGTCGAACGTGGTGGTCGCGGCGCTGATCGTGTTCCTGGGCGACCAGCTCGGGGTCGGGTCGCAGCTGTCCACCGGCGTGGTGGTGGTGCTCGGGATCCGGATCTTCTCCAACGCGGCGGCCATCCGCCGGCACGTGTTCAGGGCGTAGGGAGCGCAAGGCGTGGACAAGGACGACAAGCGCGGCGTACGGCCCGACCTGCCCGATGAGCTGCCGGGCGAACTGCCGGGCGAACTGCCCGAGGATGGCGCGGACCGGGATCCGGAGCACCGGCCGGACCGGCCGGAGCCGGATCGGGTCGAGGCCGTGGAGGCCGCCGGGAGCGGGCCGGGTGCGGGGACCGAGGAGGTCCCGGAGGCGGAGCCGTCCGCGGTGTCCGCGACCGCCGAGCCGTCGGATCCGTCGGAGCCGGTGGTGAAGCCAGTGAAGCCGGTGCGGTCCGAGCAGCCCGTGCAGTCCGTCGGGCCGGAGCAGCCCGAGCAGCCGGAGCAGCCGGGGGCGCCCGAGGAGTCCGGGGCCGACACGCCCGGGAAGCAGGACGAGTCGGGCGGGCCGGACGTGCCGGACGCGGCCGCCGACGGGCGTAGGCGGCTGCGGTCCGCACTGTGGCCGCTGCGGATCTCCCGTGGCCAGCTGGTGGTGGCCGTACTGTTGTTCTCCCTCGGGTTGGCGCTGGCCATCCAGGTCAGGTCGACCAACGACCACGATCAGCTCCGGGGCGCCCGTCAGGAGGATCTTGTCCGGATCCTCGACGAACTGGACAGCCGTCAGCAGCGTCTCCAGCAGGAGAAGACACAGCTCGAGCAGTCCATGGCCCAGTTGGAGAACTCCTCCAACCAGGCCAAGGAGGCGCAGGAGCAGACCAGGAAGAAGGCCGCGGAGTTGGGTGTGCTGGCCGGTACGGTCAGAGCGACCGGCCCGGGGATCGTACTGACCATCGATGATCCCCAAGGGCAGGTGAAGGCAGATATGCTGCTGGACACCCTGCAGGAACTCCGAGCGGCGGGGGCGGAGGCGATTCAGATCAACGATGTTCGAGTGGTGGCGGGTACCTACTTCACCGACGCGTCGTCCGGTGGCGTGCAGATCGACGGCAAGGATGTGTCGCAGCCGTTCCGGTTCACCGTGGTCGGCAATCCGCAGGACCTGACGCCCGCCCTGAACATCCCGGGCGGCGTGGTGCGGACGCTGGAGAACCATCAGGCCCGCGCCACCATCACCCAGCAGCAGAAGGTCGTCGTCGACGCTCTCGCGGTGCCCAGGCAGTTGCAGTACGGCAAGCCGGCGGCGAAGTGACGGGGCGGATTCCGGACGCGTCGTCAGTTCCTGTCAGGACCCGGTGGCGGCCGACCGTGGACGGTCGGTCACACTGGGACACAGCACTTGCTCGGTACCGGCCCGATCTCGGGTGCACGTCCGTTCCGAGCTTCTCACCCTGCCCCGCGGGCGGGTCTGTCACACACAAGGGGATTCGCCCGTGAGTTTCTTCGCAAAGCTCTTCGGCCGCAGCAACCGTCGCGACGTGGCGGTCGAGGCGCCCACGGCGCGGCACCGCCGCGACGAGGAATCCGGCGTCCCGGGCATGCGGCCCGCGCCGGAGGCGGACCAGTACGCGGCGCAGCAGCGCCCGATGTTCCGCGAGGACAATGCGACCCAGGGCGCGGGCATCCCCACCGACGGCTTCGGTACGGCGTACGGCGCGTCGGTTGATTCGGCGGGCGCCGCGCGCATAGGTTTCCCGACAGGACCCTCAACCTCTGGTGGAGGGTTCGCCCCGGATCCCTACGCCGGGCACGTCCAGCCGGGTGTGCCGCGCCAGGAGGCTGTGAACATGGCCGGCTCCGCTCCGTGTCCGCGCTGCGGCAACCAGAACCCGGTGACGGCCCGGTTCTGCTCGAACTGCGGTACGCCGCTGCGGGCCGGGGTGCACCCGGAGGGGGCGGCCGAGACCACCTCGACCATCACCATCTCGGGGCTGGAGTCCTACGACCCGAACGCCACCAGCACCGGTGCGACGCCGGCGCTGTCGCCCGAGGTGCTGGCCGCGATCGACGCGCTGCCGCCGGGCTCGGCCCTGCTGATCGTCCAGCGCGGTCCGAACTCGGGCAGCCGGTTCCTGCTGGACTCCGACGTGACCACGGCGGGGCGCCACCCGCAGGGGGACATCTTCCTGGACGACGTGACGGTCTCGCGCCGGCATGTCGAGTTCCGCCGCCGTCAGGACGGCGGCTTCTCGGTCGCCGACGTGGGCAGCCTGAACGGCACCTACGTCAACCGGGAGCGGATCGACGAGGTCGCGCTGAACAACGGCGACGAGGTCCAGATCGGCAAGTACCGGCTGGTGTTCTTCGCCGGCCACTACCGGGGGTACTGACCACGACTTCGGCTGGAGCCCGAGTGACCGCTAACACTCCCACCCTCGTCGGCTCCTCGCCCGTGCCCGCCTCGCGGCGTACGGGCGAGGCGCGGCGGCGGGGCGACGAACGTTCGAGCATCGGCGCCGTACTGGCCTTCCTCCGGGACGACTTCCCGGAGGTGACCATCTCCAAGATCCGTTTCCTGGAGGCGGAGGGCCTGGTGGAGCCGCAGCGGACCCCTTCGGGCTACCGGAAGTTCAGTGCCGCGGACGTCGAGCGGCTGGCGTACGTGCTGCGGATGCAGCGGGACCACTACCTGCCGCTGCGGGTGATCCGGGAGCACCTGGACGCCATCGAGCGCGGTGAGCAGCCGCCGGCCCTGCCGACGCCGGAGAACCGGCCCGGGCCGATGGAGGAGGCCGACCGCGAGCTGGTGGCCGCGGCCTCGTCCGGGCTCGGTGTCCGGCTGGGCCGGGCGGAGCTGCTGGCGGCGGCCGAGGCGGGGGAGCCGGAGCTGGCCGAGTGGGAGTCGTACGGGCTGGTCGCGGCGGGCCCGGACGGTGGTTTCGACGGTGAGACGCTGCAGATCGCCCGGCTGGTGGCCGAACTCGGCCGGTACGGCCTGGAGCCGCGGCACCTGCGGGCGATGAAGGCGGCGGCCGACCGGGAGGTGGCGCTGGTGGACCAGGTGGTCGCCCCGCTGCGGCGCCACCGCAATCCGCAGACCCGGGCGCACGCGGAGACGACGGCGCGGGAGCTGGCCACCCTGTCGGTGCGGCTGCACGCGGCGATGGTGCAGGCCGGGCTGCGTGCGAAGGCGTAGTGCGGTGCGAAGGCGTGGTGCGGGCCCGGGGCGGGTTCCGGTGGTGCCGGCGGGGGAGCGGGTGCGGCGGGAATCGGCCAGCGCGGACCGGCTGCGCTTTCATATCGGCGGTGTGGGCCATAGGGTTGCCATGTGAATGAGCTCGACGTCGTGGGTGTCCGGGTGGAGATGCCGTCCAACCAGCCGATCGTGCTGCTGCGGGAGGTCGGGGGCGATCGGTATCTGCCGATCTGGATCGGCCCGGGAGAGGCGACCGCGATCGCCTTCGCCCAGCAGGGCATGACGCCGGTGCGGCCGCTGACGCACGACCTGTTCAAGGACGTGCTGGACGCGCTGGGCCACCAGCTCACCGAGGTGCGGATCAACGACCTGCGGGAGGGCGTCTTCTACGCCGAGCTGGTGTTCGCCGGCGGGGTCGAGGTGAGCGCCCGGCCGTCGGACGCGATAGCGCTGGCGCTGCGGACCGGTACGCCGATCTACGGGAGCGAGGAGGTCCTCGCCGAGGCCGGGATCTCGATCCCGGACGAGCAGGAGGACGAGGTCGAGAAGTTCCGCGAGTTCCTGGACCAGGTCTCGCCGGAGGACTTCGGGGGCCAGCAGTAGGGGTGCCGGGGTGGCCCGGCCGGTCGGTGTCCGGTGGGTTCTCCGGGTGCTGATTCCTTATCCGCGGTCGGGGGTGTCCGCAAGTCGTGGAGGGCCGAGCCCGTGGTCCTGCCCAGGTTGGGGCCACGCAAAACCACTCGGTTGAGTGATATTGGCGGTGACCCTCGGCGTGGCGATCGTTGACGGGTCTCTGGCGACTGCTTACCGTCAGGGATGGCTCCGCTTGGTTGGGCCACCCGGGGCCGGGACGGCCCGTACCAGCAGTGGACGGAGGTTGGCATGAGCGGCACCGGCGATGATCTGGCCGCCGGGGGCCTGTGCGCCGTGCACCTCCCGCGCAGCGGGCGCAGTCTCATCCCGCGCCCCTGGAGTGCCGAGACGGCCCAGGCCCCGGAACCCGAGCTGCCCAGAGTGGGACGCTTTCCCGCCGTGCAGGCGGGCCAGCCGGCGATCGAGCGGCTGGCGCCGACCTCGGCGCTGGTGGGCTACCGCGGGCCGACGGCCTGCGCGGCCGCCGGGATCACCTACCGGCAGCTGGACTACTGGGCGCGGACGGGCCTGCTGGAGCCGAGCGTGCGGTCGGCGTACGCGGCGGGCGCGCAGCGGCTGTACAGCTTCCGCGACATCCTGATGCTCAAGATCGTCAAGCGGCTGCTGGACGCCGGGGTGTCGCTGCAGAACATCCGGGTTGCCGTGAGCCACCTGCAGTCCGCCGAGCCGGCCGACTTCGCGGGGCTGACCCTGATGTGCGACGGCGCGACGGTGTACGAGTGCACCTCGCCGCAGCAGATGGCGGACCTGCTGGGCCGCGGCCAGGGGATGTTCGGCATCGCGGTCGGCGCGGTCGGCAAGGAGCTCGAGGCGTCCCTGGGCCGCCTGCACGGCGAGCGCACCGACACCGGGGAGACCCTGGTCGGGAACGACCCCATGGACGAGCTGGCGCAGCGCCGCAACCGCGCAGGCTAGGCTGCCGGGAGTCGACCGCGAGAGGCCCGGACGGGGAACCGTCCGGGCCTCTCGGCGCGTCGGGGCAGGTGGATCGATCAAGGTACGGATCAGGGCGGGGGCAGGACCGGCATGAAGGTGGCGATACGGCGCCGGGCGGAGCGGACCCCGGGGGAGGCCCGAACCCCGGCCGAGGCCGGGACCTCGGCCCGGGCGGCCCGGGCGTCCCGGGTTCGTCGGGTGCCGGCCGCGCTGCTGCGCAAGGTCCGGCTGCCCCGGGTCCGGGTGCCGAGGGCCGGGAGCAAGGCCGGGCGCAGGCGCTGGTTCCAGGCCGGTGTGCTGCTGACCGTGGTCGCGACCGGCCCGTCCACCTGGCTCTGGCTGGGGGAGAGCGACCGTGTGGGCACCGTGGCGAGCGCGCCGAGCGCCCCGGTGGCGGTGGTGTTCGGCGCCGGTCTGTTCGACGGCGAGCCCTCGCCGTACCTGGCCCACCGGCTGGACGCGGCGCTGGCGCTCTATCAGCAGCACAAGGTGCAGGCGATCCTGGTGACCGGTGACAACAGCCGGACGGACTACGACGAGCCGGACGCCATGCGGCACTACCTGATCCAGCGGGGTGTACCGGAGATCCGGGTGGTGGGCGACTACGCGGGCTTCGACACCTGGGACTCCTGCGCCCGCGCGCGGCAGATCTTCGGGGTCGACCGGGCGGTGCTGGTCAGTCAGACCTTCCACGTGCGCAGGGCGCTGGCGCTGTGCCGGGCGGCGGGCATCGACTCGTACGCGGTCGGTGTGGACGAGTGGCACGACGCCACCTGGTTCTACGGCGGACTGCGGGAGATCCCGGGGGCGGGCAAGGCGGCGCTGGACGCCTGGCTGCGGCCCGACCCGCAGTTCCTCGGCCCGCGCGAGGCCGGGGTCGACCGGGCGCTGGCGGACGCGGCGGCGGGCTGAGCCGGCCGTGGCGGCCCCGCCCGGGCGGTTCGAGTGCCGGCCGTCCCGTGGCTCGAACGGAATGTCAGAGCCCTGCGGGATGATCGACGGGTGCGGACAGTGCCGAGCATCATCCACCTCGACATGGACGCCTTCTTCGCCGCGGTGGAGCAGGCGGCCAAGCCGAGCCTGCGCGGCAAGCCAGTGGTGGTCGGCGGGCTCGGCGGCCGCGGGGTGGTGTCCACCGCCTCCTACGAGGCGCGCAGGTTCGGCGTGCACTCGGCGATGCCGATGGCGCAGGCACGCCGGCTCTGCCCGAACGCGGCCTTCCTGACCGGCCGGTTCGAGGCGTACCGCTGGGCCAGTGACATCGTGATGGGCCTGCTGCGCGAGCGCTCGCCGCTGGTCGAGCCGCTCAGCCTCGACGAGGCCTTCGTGGACCTGGAGGCGGGCCCGTACGGTCCGGCGCTGGCCGCGGCGGGCCCGGCCGAGGGGAACGAGCTGGTGCTGGCGCTGGCGGAGGACCTCCGGGCCGACATCCTGGAGCGGACCGGCCTGACGGCCTCGGTGGGCGCGGCGGGGTCGAAGCTGATGGCGAAGATCGCCTCGGAGCAGGCCAAGCCGGACGGCCTGGTGCTGGTGGAGATCGGCTCGGAGCAGGCGGTGCTCAGCCCGATGCCGGTCCGCGCGCTGCCGGGCGTCGGTCCGGCCACCGAGCAGGTGCTGCGCCGGGTGGGGCTGAGCACGGTCGCCGATCTGGCGGCGGCGGGGCTGGACGAATTGGTGCAGCTTCTCGGCCGGGCGCACGGGGCCGGGGTGTTCCAGATGTCGATAGGTCTCGACGAGCGGGCGGTGGTCGCGGACCGGGACGCCAAGTCGGTCTCGGTCGAGGACACCTTCGAGGTCGACCTGGCCGACCGGGACCGGATCATGCACGAGATCGACGTGCTGGCGGCGCGCTGCGTGGGCCGGCTGCGGGCGACCGGACGGTCGGGCCGCACGGTGGTGCTCAAGGTCCGCCGCTTCGACTTCTCCACCCTGACCCGCTCGGAGACGCTGCGCGGGCCGACCGACGACCCGGAGGTGATCGCCTCCACGGCCAGACGGCTGGCGATGCAGGTGGACACCACGGGCGGGGTCCGGCTGCTCGGGGTGGGGGTCGCCCAGCTGGCGGACTACACCCAGGAGGACCTGTTCGCGCAGGCGGTACGGGAGGCCGCCGAGGCGCACGAACGGGCACAGGCCCAGGAGCGGGCCGAGGCGCAGGACGCCGGTGTGCCCGCCGTGCCGCAGGCGGACCGGGAGGCGTCGGCCGCCGAGGCGGAGCCGGAGGCGGTGCGCCGCTGGTGGCCGGGCCAGGACGTGACGCACGAGGAGTACGGCCCGGGCTGGGTGCAGGGCAGCGGGGTGGGCCGGGTGACGGTCCGGTTCGAGACCCCGGACAGCCCGCCCGGGCGGGTGCGCACCTTCTCGGTCGACGACCCGGCGCTGGCGCCCTCGGCCGCCCTGCCGCTGCGCTGAGCCGACCTCGGGCCGAACTGCCGCTGCCCCGAGCCGGCCTTGTGCCGGGCCGCCGCTGCGCCGGGCCGCCGCTGCGCCGGGCTGTCGCTGTGCCGGGCCGCCGCTGCGCCCGCCTCGGGTTGGACTGCCCGGCGGGGTGCGGGTACGACGACGGCCCCGCACCCGTCCAGGTGCGGAGCCGTCGGTCGGCCGGGGCCGGGGTGGTCGCGATGCCCTCGTCGACCCGCCGGGGCCCGGTCTCCTCGCGCCCCGTCCCGAGCGCGAGGGGGACGCCTCGTCAGGCGTCGGTCTTGGCCAGCTCGGGGCTGGTGGCGGCCGCCTCGGTGGGCGTGGTGGCCGGCTTGATGGTGCGGATCGCGAACGGTACGGCGGCGGCGATCAGGCACATCACGCCGGCGGTCCAGAACGCGTGCTTGTAGGCGTCCAGGGTGGGCAGCAGCACCGGGATCGGCAGGCCCTTGATGGTGTCGCCGGTGAGGATGGCGCCCATCACGGCGGTGCCGACGGCGCCACCGACGGTGCGCAGCACCGCGTTCATGCCGTTGGCGATGCCGCTCTGCTCGATCGGCACGGCGCCGTTGATGTAGGCCGGCATCGCGGCGTAGGCGAGGCCGACGCCGAGGCCGAACACGGCGGAGGCGGTGTAGATGTCGCCCTCGGCGCTGTGGCGGACGGCGAGGTAGACCATGGCGGCCGCGCCGAGCACGCCGCCGAGCACCAGCGGCAGGCGCGGGCCGCGGCGGGCGATCAGCAGGGCGCCGACGGGAGCGGCGATCATCGAGCCGATTGCGGACGGCAGCAGCATGACGCCGGCGTGCAGCACGGTGGCGGTGAAGCCGTAGTGGGCGAGCTTCTCCGGGGTCTGCGCGAAGTTGCTGATCACCAGGAAGGAGCCGTACATCCCGAAGCCGATCAGCAGGCCGGAGATGTTGGTGAAGGCGACGGCCGGGCGGGACATCATCTTCATGTCGACCAGCGGGTGGCTGACCTTGGTCTCGATGATGATCCAGACCAGGGCGACGACGGCGGCGACGGCGAACAGGCCGAGGGTCTTGTTGGAGGTCCAGCCCCAGTTGTTGCCCTGGCTGACGGCGACCAGCAGCGCGGACAGCCAGCCGGCCAGGGTGAGCGCGCCGAGCGGGTCGGCGCCGCCCTCCTTGTCGATGACCGGGTCCTTGGGCACCCGCAGGGCGACCAGGGCGACCGCGATCAGACCGAAGATCAGGCCCATCCAGAAGATGGACTTGTAGCTCCAGTGCTCCAGCAGCAGGCCGGTGGCGACCAGGCCGAGGCCGCTGCCGACGCCCATCGAGGCGCTGATCGCCGCGACGCCGCCGGTGACCTTCTCCCGGGGGAGTTCGTCACGGACGATGCTGATGGCCAGCGGCAGCACGCCACCGCCGGCGCCCTGCAGGACGCGGGCGACGACCAGCCAGGTGAAGGAGTGGGTGCCGACCGCGAGCGCGGAGCCGGCCACCAGGCCGGCCAGCGAGACCAGCAGCATCGGCTTGCGGCCCCGCAGGTCGCCGAAGCGGCCGAGCAGCGGGGTCAGGACGGCGGCCGAGAGCAGGTTGGCCGTCATCAGCCAGGTGATGTTGGAGCCGGAGACGTTCAGTTCCTTGGCCAGCGAGGGCAGGATCGGGACGACTGCGGTCTGCACCACGCTGAACGCCAGCATGGCCAGCACCAGGGCGGGGAGCACCCGGGCACTGGTCGGCTTGTCGGCCGTGATGGTGGGCTGAGATGCCTCACTCACGGTTCTTCCTCCGGTTCTGGCTGCCCGAGCTCAGTGCTTCAGGCGAGAGATAGTGAATCGAATGAAGTAACCATGCCGCTCAATAGTTCACTGTGTCAAATATCGATCGCTGAAGCTTCGGCAGCGCGGAGGTCCCGCCCCCGCGGTGGCGGGGACGGGACCTCGGTGGCGGGCGGGCGGCAGCGGACCGCGGCGGCTCAGGACGGCCGCAGCGGCTCCGGCCGCAGGGACTCGGCGGGCCGCTGCACCGGACCGACCGGCGGCGGCACCGGAGGATTCGTGGCGGACGTGCTGTCGTGGATCTCCACCTGCTCGCGGCGGAGTTCCTCGCGGATCACCTCCTCCTCGGTGTACCGCTCCACCACCAGGCGGACCCGCTCGATCGGGGCCAGGTACTTGCGCACCACCGCCCGCTCCTCGCGCAGGGTCACCTCCTCCATGCCCTCGACGATCTCCTGCTCGGTCAGCGACGCGCGCTCCGCCTCGGTCACCGGCACCCGCTCGACCCGGACCCGCTCCCGGACCACCGGCACCTTGCGCTCCACCGGCTCGCTGGTCACGTACTTGCGCAGCCGCGCGGTCCCCAGCACGTGCCACTCGGTGGTGATGTCCAGCCGCTCCTCGCGGCAGGTGATCTCCACCGGCCCGCTCGGTGCGCTGGACGCCGGGCCCGAGGGCTGCTGCGCCGCGCCCGGCATCCTGGTGTCGCCCTGGGCGTCGTGGTGGTTGGACGGCTGCGGGGCGGCGGACTGCGGCGCGCCGTGCTGGGTGGTCGCCTGGTGGGCGGCCAGCGGGGAGCCGAGCTGCATGGTCGGGGGGTCCTCGGCGGGCGCCGCCTGCGGCGCCGCGGCCGGGGCGGGGGCCGGTGCCGCCACCGGGGCGGCGGCGTGCGGGGCGAACGGCGCCGCGTTGGTCGCACTCGGCTCGGGCGCGGTCATCGTCTGCGGCGAGGGGGAGACCTT
>NZ_JAIZ01000776.1:14785-14886 GCF_000710465.2 Kitasatospora sp. MBT63
CTTGCCGAAGTCCCGGTCCTTGCTGCGGTCGGCCGCCACCGCGGCGGCGGCCGCGGCCGAACCGTTGGTCGCGGCGGGGGGGGGGGGGGGGGGGGCGGCGG
>NZ_JAIZ01000776.1:14999-26741 GCF_000710465.2 Kitasatospora sp. MBT63
GCTGCAACTCCTGGGCGGGCGAGAGGTGCTGGCCCACACCGAAGTCCGGGGACTCCTTGATCAGCGACTTGTCGTACGGGACCCGCAACTCGTCGCCGGCGAACTCGCTGGTGGTCAGCGGGACGAACGCGTCCCGGCCGAAGATCCCGGTCCGCACCGCAGCCCACTCGGGCTCCCCGGTCGCGTCGTCGAGATACACCTCGTCGACCGTACCGATCTTGTCACCGTTCCGGTCGACCGCCTTGTGTCCGATCAGGTCGCGCGGATCGATATCGGTCTGCACGCTGTCCTCCAGTCCGCCTGCTCCTGACTAGGCCGTCGAGGGGGCGGTCGGAGGAGCTGGCCGCCCGCCACTTCACACGAAAAGCCATCAATCGGACGTAGGCGACCCGGGCGCCGCCGTCCGGGGAACGGCGGCGCGGACCGGCCGCCCCTGGCCCGTGATCCGCGGGAATCTCGCTGGTACCCTGGGCGGCGACCGCCGAGCCCGCTCGGGAGAGTCCCTGGGCCCGCCGCAGCGGGCGGCCAGGGCGCCGAAGGAGCAACTCCTCCCCGGAATCTCTCAGGCACCCGTACCGTGTGGGACAGGTCACTCTGGAAAGCAGGGCAGGACCGCCGGCGCGGGAGCCGACGGCACCACCCTCACCGACGGTGCAAGCCGACGGGTGGCCCTCCGGGCCGCCCGTGCGGGCGAAGCTCTCAGGTCCCGATGACAGAGGGGGAGGCCTGTCGGGTTCGTGCGCTCAAGGTCCCCGCCGCCCAGCGGCGGTGCAGGCCGGTCGGCGCCCGCACCCCAGCCGGTCATCGACCAGGAGGCCTCGACCCCCATGAACGCCCAGCCGACCCACGGTCGCCGCAGCGACGCCACCCTCGCCGAACTCGAGCTGGCCAGCCCCTTCGAGACCCGCCACATCGGCCCCGACGCGGCCGCCCAGGAGAAGATGCTGGCCCACGTCGGCTACGCCTCCCTGGACGAGCTGTCCGACGCCGCCGTGCCCGACACCATCAAGAGCCTCACCGCGCTCGGCCTGCCGGCCGGCCGCAGCGAGGCCCAGGTGCTCGCCGAACTGCGCGAGCTGGCCGACCGCAACCAGGTCCTCACCTCGATGATCGGCCTCGGCTACTACGGCACCTTCACCCCGCCGGTGATCCTGCGCAACGTGCTGGAGAACCCGGCCTGGTACACCGCCTACACCCCGTACCAGCCGGAGATCTCCCAGGGCCGCCTGGAGGCGCTGCTCAACTTCCAGACCCTGGTCTCCGACCTGACCGGCCTGGACACCTCCGGCTCCTCGCTGCTCGACGAGGCCACCGCCGCCGCCGAGGCGATGGCGCTGGCCCGCCGGGTCACCAAGGTCAAGGGCGGTGTCTTCCTGATCGACGCCGACACCCTGCCGCAGACCGTCGCGGTGATCGAGACCCGCGCCGTGCCGACCGGCGTCGAGGTGGTCGTCGCCGACCTCTCCGACGGCATCCCGGCCGAGATCGCCGAGCGCGGCGTCTTCGGCGTGCTGCTCCAGTACCCCGGCGCCTCCGGCGCGGTCCGCGACCTCGCGCCGCTGATCGAGCAGGCGCACGGCCTCGGCGCGGTCGTCGCGGTCGCCGCCGACCTGCTGGCGCTCACCCTGCTGAAGTCGCCGGGCGAGCTCGGCGCCGACATCGCCTGCGGCACCTCGCAGCGCTTCGGCGTTCCGATGGGCTTCGGCGGCCCGCACGCCGGCTACCTGGCCGTGCGCGCCCAGTACGCCCGCAACCTGCCCGGCCGCCTGGTCGGCGTCTCGGTCGACAACGACGGCAACCGCGCCTACCGCCTCGCCCTGCAGACCCGCGAGCAGCACATCCGCCGCGAGAAGGCCACCAGCAACATCTGCACCGCCCAGGTGCTGCTCGCCGTGATGGCCTCCATGTACGCGGTCTACCACGGCCCCGACGGCCTGGCCGACATCGCCCGCCGCACCCACCGCTACGCCGCCGCCCTCGCCGAGGGCCTGACGGCCGGCGGCGTGGAGCTCGTCCACGGCGCGTTCTTCGACACCGTCACCGCCCGCGTCCCCGGCCGCGCCGCCGAGGTGGTCGCCGCCGCGGCCGAGGCCGGTGTCAACCTGTACCAGGCCGACGCCGACACTGTCTCGATCTCCTGCGACGAGACCACCACCCGCGAGCACCTGGCCGCCGTCTGGGCGTCCTTCGGCCTGAAGGACACCGCGGTCGCCGAGGCCGCCGACACGCTGCCCGCGGCCCTGCTGCGCGAGGACGAGTACCTCACCCACCCGGTCTTCCACAGCCACCGGTCCGAGACCGCCATGCTGCGCTACCTGCGCCGCCTGTCGGACCGCGACTACGCGCTGGACCGCGGCATGATCCCGCTGGGCTCCTGCACCATGAAGCTCAACGCAACCACCGAGATGGAGCCGGTGACCTGGCCCGAGTTCGGCCAGCTGCACCCCTTCGCCCCCGCCGAGCAGGTCCAGGGCTTCCTCAGCCTGATCCACGGCCTGGAGCAGCAGCTGGTCGAGGTGACCGGCTACGACGCCGTCTCCATCCAGCCCAACGCCGGCTCCCAGGGCGAGCTGGCCGGCCTGCTCGCCGTCCGCGCCTACCACCTGGCCAACGGCGACACCCAGCGCGACGTCTGCCTGATCCCGTCCTCCGCGCACGGCACCAACGCCGCCTCCGCCGTGATGGCCGGCATGCGGGTCGTCGTGGTCAAGACCCTGGTCGACGGCGACGTGGACGTCGAGGACCTCAAGGCCAAGATCGAGCTCCACCGCGACCAGCTCTCGGTGCTCATGGTCACCTACCCGTCCACCCACGGCGTGTACGAGACCGAGATCACCCAGATCTGCGCCCTGGTGCACGAGGCCGGTGGCCAGGTGTACGTCGACGGCGCCAACCTGAACGCCCTGGTCGGCCTCGCCAAGCCGGGCAAGTTCGGCGCCGACGTCTCGCACCTGAACCTGCACAAGACCTTCTGCATCCCGCACGGCGGCGGCGGCCCCGGCGTCGGCCCGGTCGCAGTCCGCGAGCACCTCGCGCCGTACCTGCCCAACCACCCGCTGCAGGCGGAGGCCGGCCCGGCCACCGGCGTCGGCCCGATCTCGGCCGCCCCCTGGGGCTCGGCCGCGATCCTGCCGATCTCCTGGGCGTACGTGCGCCTGATGGGCGGCGAGGGCCTCAAGCGCGCCACCCAGGTCGCGGTGCTGAACGCCAACTACATCGCCAAGCGCCTGGCCCCGCACTACCCGGTGCTCTACACCGGCCCCGGCGGCCTGGTCGCGCACGAGTGCATCATCGACCTGCGCCCGCTCACCAAGGAGACGGGCGTCAGCGTCGACGACATCGCCAAGCGCCTGATCGACTACGGCTTCCACGCCCCGACCATGTCCTTCCCGGTGGCCGGCACGCTGATGATCGAGCCCACCGAGTCCGAGGACCTGCACGAGATCGACCGGTTCTGCGCCGCGATGATCGAGATCCGGGCGGAGATCGAGAAGGTCGGCTCGGGTGCCTGGCCCGCCGAGGACAACCCGCTGGCCAACGCCCCGCACACCGCCGCCACCATGGCCGGTGAGTGGGAGCACGCGTACTCGCGCCAGGAGGCGGTCTTCCCGGCCGGCGTCAACCCGGCCGACAAGTACTGGCCGCCGGTGAGCCGGATCGACGGCGCGTACGGCGACCGCAACCTGGTCTGCTCCTGCCCGCCGCTGGACGACTACGGCGTCTGATCCACGGCGGCCCGGGCCACGGCGCCCGGGCGGCACGCGGAAGGGCCCCGGAGGATGCGATCCTCCGGGGCCCTTCCGGTCGTCACCCAGGCCGGGGCCGCCGCTCAGGCGGCGAAGGCCAGCGGGCGGTGCGGGGCGATCACCCGGCCGTCGGGCAGCAGTTCGCCGGTGTCCTCGAAGAGCAGGACGCCGTTGCACAGCAGGCTCCACCCCTGGTCCGGGTGGAGCGCGACGGGGACGGCCGCCTCGCGGTCGGGGGAGTCGGCGGTAGGACACTCAGGACGGTGCTGGCACATCGTTGTACCCTCGCTTCGGTCGCGATCCACACCCGCCGCACGGCCACCCCCCTGGGCGCCGCCCTGCCGGCGGATCCTGCCGGCCGGTCCAGGTGTGAACCGGCCGCGCAACGGGTAGGACAGCAGGTCCTCCGTGCTGGTTCCCAGTGTCGGCCCCCGGTGGCCGCCGCGCAGCCATTTCGTGACGTGCGCCACAGATCGGAACCGTAGACCACCCGACCGGCGGCCGTCGTCGCTCCCGGAATGCCGGACGGGCCATCGTCCACTGACCCGAACCGGTCAGTGGGCGATGGCCCGTTGGGGTGGTGCGGCGGACGCGGCCCGCCGGACGCGGTCAGGAGCCGCCGAGCAGGGCCGGCGCGGCCACCGGCGCACGGCCCAGCGCCCCGAGCAGTTCGGCGGCGGTGTACACCCGGTGCGCGGTGACCCCGACCGGGGCCGGCGCGAGCGGGATGATCAGATCCTCGGCGGCGGACGGGCCGTGCAGCCACAGGGCCGTGGCGTAGTGGCCCGGCATCGACAGCAGCCGAGGCTGGTGCTGGGCGTGTGCCGCGTGCGCGAGCTGCCAGGCCTGCCGCAGGGCGCGCAGCGTCGAGTCCGGGTAGGGGCCCGCGGTGAAGTGGGAGAAGCTGTGCCCGGCAGGGGTTTCGACCACCTCGGCCGAGGCCGCGAACTCGCCGGCCCCGTTCTTGATCAGGAACCGCCACCCGGTGCGCCTGGCCTCGGCCGGACTCGCTCCGGGCCGCTCCAGCACGTACACCGCCAGGGGATGGACGGGCAGCAGCGGGCCGGGGCCGTGGCGCAGGACGGAGGCGGCCGGCTGTCGGAGCCCGGCCTCGGAGTCCAGGGCGGCCAGGACGGCGCGCAGGGCGCCGGGCGGGGGCTGAGGGGTCTGCAGGGTCATGGTGAGTCGCCTCTCCGTGCGAGATCGGCGTGCGAGTGCGGCATACCGGCATGGCGTCGATGTGGCGGGGCCTGGGCCGTGTCCGGTTGGGCATGATCGCGGTGCGTGCGCGGGCCCGCCGTCGACCAGCCGGTGTCGGCTGAGGGGTCGAATGCGGGCGACCGGGCCGGGGCGCAGTGCGAATTCTACTCGAACAGGTGCGCAGGGTGACCTTCTTATCACGTTCAGTGGCGTGGTGCAAGTTGGGGTGTTGCTGAAAGAGGGTCAGGAATCTTGTCCCGACGGCACGTTCGAACGGCCGGGCTATCGATCTTCCGGATGGGCATATTGCTTGCACCGTCGACCGAGGGGGAGGGGAGGACCCATGGGCGAGAAGGTCGTGGCGACCCGCGCGGAACTGTCCGACCGGCAGCTGTACCGCCGCAAACTCCAGTCCTGTCTGGACGTGCTGGAACGGATGCTGCGCGAGCAGCGGTTCGACCGGCCGCGGGCCATGATGGGCCTGGAGATCGAGCTCAACCTGGTGGACGAGCAGGGGCTGCCGGTGCTGGGGAACTCCCGGGTGCTGCAGTCGATCGCCTCCGCCGACTTCCAGACCGAGCTCGGCCAGTTCAACGTGGAGGTCAACATCGCGCCGCGGCGCCTGGGCGGCCACGTGCTGGAGGACCTGCGCGAGGAGATCGACACCGGCCTGCGGTACGCCGACCGCAAGGCGGCCGAGGTCGGCGCCCGGATCGTGATGGTGGGCATCCTGCCGACGCTCGACCTGGACCACACCGGTCTCGAGGCGATGTCCCACAACGACCGCTACACCCTGCTGAGCGACCAGATCCTGGCCGCCCGCGGCGAGGACATCGCCCTCGACATCGAGGGGGTGGAGCACCTCGCGGTCGAGTCGGTCTCGATGGTCGCGGAGGCCGCCGCCACCTCGCTGCAGCTGCACCTGCAGGTCACCCCCGAGCGGTTCGCGCCGGTGTGGAACGCGGCCCAGGCGATCTCCGCCGTCCAGTTGGCGCTCGGCGCCAACTCGCCCTTCCTGTTCGGGCGCGAGCTGTGGCGCGAGACGCGCCCCGTTCTGTTCCAGCAAGCCTGTGACACCCGTTCGGCGGAGCTCAAGGCGCAAGGAGTGCGCCCCATAACCTGGTTCGGCGAGCGCTGGGTGGACTCGGTGCTCGACCTCTTCGCCGAGAACCTGCGCTACTTCCCGGCCCTGCTGCCGATCTGCGACGACGAGGACCCGGCCAAGGTGCTGGCCTCCGGAGGGGTGCCGAGGCTCGCCGAGATGCGGCTGCACAACGGCACCATCTACCGCTGGAACCGCCCGGTCTACGACATCGCCGACGGCGTCGCCCACCTGCGGGTGGAGAACCGCTGCCTGCCGGCCGGCCCGACGGTCGCCGACACCCTGGCCAACGCCGCCTTCTACTACGGGCTGGTCCGGGTGCTCGCCGAGCAGCCCAGGCCGGTCTGGAACCGGCTCCCGTTCGCCCGGGCCGACGAGAACTTCCAGACCGCCGCCCGGTACGGCATCGACGCGGTGCTGCACTGGCCGGGCCGCGGCCGCGCCGGGCGGGCGGTCGCCCCGGTGGCCGCCACCGACCTGGTCCTCGGCGAGCTGCTGCCGCTGGCCTACCAGGGCCTGGACGAGTGGGGCGTCGAACCGGCAGACCGGGACCGTTACCTGGGGATCATCGAGCAGCGCTGCCTGCGCCGGACCAACGGCGCGTCCTGGCAGGCCGCCACCGTCCACCTGCTGCGCGAGCAGTACGGCATGGACCCGGGCGCCGCCATCGCCGCGATGACCCGGCGCTACCTGGAGCACATGCGCGGCGGTGAACCGGTGCACACCTGGCCGGTGGGCTGAGCGGGCCGGGCCAGTGCAGCACCGCGGCGGGGTCGGCGACCGGGCGCGGCGATCGGGGTCCGGCGGGGCGCGGCGCCCGGGACCGGGTTCTCATCCGGCTGTGGAAGGATGATCGGCCCGGAGACCGGTCGGGTCGCCGGGCCCCGCCGGACCACCTCCGCGGGGCGGGGTACCGCGCGCTGGAGACCAGGTGACGACCGCTTCGACCGAGCCCGACCCGCAGGCCGAGGAGGCCGCCGGCGCCCGCCGGCTGCTGGCCGTGGAGCTGCTGATCGTCCTGGGGCTGTCGCTCGGGGCCAGCGGGATCTCGTCCGCGATCAGCTTCGTGGGCTCGCTGACCGAACCGGCCGCGCTCGGCCACCAGGTGGCCGTGCTGAACGGTTCCCGGGCGCCCGGGCGGCCCTGGCTGGACCTGGCCTGGCAGCTGTTCTACGTCGCACGCGGCCTGATGCCGGTCGTCCTGGTCGGCTACCTGCTGGTCCGCGAGGGCAGCTCGCTGCGGGTGCTCGGCTTCGACCTCACCCGCAAGCTCTCCGACCTCGGCCGCGGGCTGGCGGTGGCCGCCGCGATCGGCGGCACCGGCCTCGGCCTGTACCTGGCCGCGCACGCCGCCGGGGTCAACCTGGCGGTGGCGCCGTCCGGCCTGCCCGACGTGTGGTGGCGGATCCCGGTCCTGGTGGCCTCCGCCTGGCAGAACGCGATCCTGGAGGAGGTGGTCGTCCTCGGCTACCTGGTCCGCAGGCTGCGGCAGCTGGGCTGGGCCTGGCCGTCGGTGATCGCGACCAGCGCGGTGCTGCGCGGCTCGTACCACCTGTACCAGGGGGTCGGCGGGCTGGTCGGCAACATGGTGATGGGCGTGGTGTTCTGCCTGCTGTACCGCCGGTGGGGCCGGGTGATGCCGCTGGTGGTGGCCCACGCGCTGATCGACACCGTCGCGTTCGTCGGGTACGCGCTGCTCGCGGGCCACGTCAGCTGGCTGCCCACCGGCTGAGCCAGGCCGGGGCCCGGCGGCGGGCGCTCGGCTCAGACCGCGGGCAGCGCCCGCAGGACGCCGTCCAGCACGGTGACGGCCCGTCCGGCCAGCAGCACCCGGTCGCCGGCCACCTCGCAGCGGACCAGCCCGCCGCGCGGTGAGGCCTGGTAGCCCGTCACCTTGGTCCGGCCGAGCCGCCCGGCCCAGTACGGCGCGAGCGCGGTGTGCGCGCTCCCGGTGACCGGGTCCTCGGGGATGCCGACGGCCGGCGCGAAGAAGCGGGAGACGAAGTCGTACCCGGAGCCCGGGTCGTCGGCGGGCGCGGTGACCAGGACCCCGCGGACCGGCAGCCGGGTGAGCGCGCCGAGGTCGGGCGAAAGCGCGCGGACGGCGTGCTCGCTGGGCAGCAGCACCAGGTAGTCGGCGAGAGCGCCGGTCTCGAAGGCGGCGAGCACCGGCCGGCCGAGCGCCTCCTCGACGCCGGGCAGGGTGTCCACCGGCAGGTGCGGGTTGGCGGGGAAGTCCAGGGTGATGGTGCCGTCGGCCTCGGGGAGCGCGCGCAGCAGTCCGCCGCGGGTGTCGAAGCGGACCCAGCCCTCACCGAGCAGGCCGTCCGAGTGCAGCGCGTGGACGGTGGCCAGGGTGCCGTGCCCGCACAGGTTGACCTCCTCGACGGGGGTGAACCAGCGCAGGCCCCAGTCGGCGTCGCCGCCGGGCAGCGGCAGGGCGAACGCGGTCTCCGAGAGGTTCATCTCGGCGGCGATCCGGCGCATCTGCTCGGGCTGCGGCCAGGCGGGTCCCTCGAGCAGGCAGACCGCGGCGGGGTTGCCGCTGAAGGGTCGGTCGGTGAAAGCGTCGATGATCCGGATTCGCATACGGCGAATCTATCCCTGACCGGTGCTTTTGCGACAATGCCAATCGGCATCGGGTGGCCTGGTCCCGGCCGCCGCCGTCACCCCGGGCCCGGGCCGCCGGCCCGCCCGCGCAGCAGGTCCGCCCGGTGCAGCAGGTTCGCCCGGTGAAGGAGGGCCGGCCGCGGCGGCCGGGCCAGCAGCCGGTCGACGTGCCGGCGCTGCAGGCCCTGTCCGGGATCGACCCGCAGCAGGGTCCGGTCCCGCCGAGGGAGGGCCCGCCGCCGCAGGCTGCCCGGGATGATGTCGTCGATCCAGGCGAACGGCCGGCCGTCGGCGTAGCGGACGATCGGCGCCCACTTGCGCCCGGAGAACAGGTCCAGCAGCGGGACCTCGGGGTCGTCCGGCTGCGGCACGTACCCGGTGAACCGGACCACGGGCAGCTCGGGCAGGCCGAGCCGCGGGGCGATGTGGAGGTTGGCCTGCTCCTCCCAGGTGGTGGCCCAGACCAGTCGGTAGTGCCCGGCCAGTTCACGCAGCCACTCGCCGTGGCGCTGCGAGAGCAGCACGGTGTAGCCGAGCAGCTGGTGGCGGTCGAAGTGGTCGTCCGGGTCCGGGTGGGCGGGGTTGAGGACCCCGTCGACGTCGAGGAAGAGCAGCGGGTCGGGCAAGGGCGTCCCTCCGTGGAGCGACTGTCGCCCGCAGGGACGGCCGTCGCGGCCGGCCGGTTCCGCCGGCCGGGGTCAGCCCAGGTGGCCCCAGAGGAAGCTCAGGGTGCGCTGCCAGGCGATCCGGGCCTGCAGGGCGTCGTAGTGGCCGTTCGGGTCCTCGTCGTTCATGAAGGCGTGGCCGGCCGGGTAGAAGTGGATCTCGGGCCGCCGGTCGGTGGCCTCGCCGATCCGGATCGCGGCCTCGTCGACGGCGGCCGGCGGGTAGGAGCGGTCCTGTTCGGCGTAGTGCCCGAGGACGTGCGCGGTGAGTCCGCGGTAGTCGAAGTCCCGGTCCCGGGGCAGGCCGTAGAACGGGACCACCGCGGCCACCCGGTCGCCCTGCTGCGCGGCCAGCACGAGGGCGAGCCCGCCGCCCATGCAGAAGCCGGCCACGCCGACCGCGTCGCCGACCACCTGGGGCTGCGCCAGCAGGAAGTCGACCGCGCCGGAGAGGTCCTGGGCGGCCTGTTCGGCGGGCAGTTCGGCGAGCATCCGGGCCGCCTCCTCGCGGTTGTGCGCGACGGCGCCGCCGTACAGGTCGGGGGCGAGGGCGACGAAGCCCTCGGCAGCGAAGCGGTCCACCAGGTCGGCGATGTGGCTGGTCAGCCCCCACCACTCCTGCACCACCAGGATGCCGGGGCCGACGCCTTTGGGCGGCAGTGCCAGGTAGCCGTGGGCGGTGTGCCCGTTGCTGGGGAAGGTGACGTTCTGCCGGGAACTGCCCATGACCTCTCCGTCGGGTGGGCCGCGTGCCGCGGCGGCCGGCGGGCGGCGGCTACGGCCCGCGGGTGCATGCTACTGATCGTGCGGCGCCGGTGTCCGGGATCCGCGCCACCCGGCCGACGGGGTGTCAGCCCATCTCCTCCAGCGCCTTGCCCTTGGTCTCCTTGATACAGAACGCGACGAACGGGATGGAGAGCAGCGCGGATACGGCGTAGATCACGTAGGTGGCCGACAGGTTCCAGTCGGCGAGGTCCGGGAAGGAGACGGTGATCGCCCAGTTGGCGATCCACTGCGCGGAGGCGGCCACCGAGAGGGCGAGCGCCCGGATCTTGTTCGGGAACATCTCGCCGAGCAGCACCCAGACCACCACGCCCCAGGAGAAGGCGAAGCAGAACACGAAGACGTGGGCGGCCACCAGCGCGACCGTCGCGTAGGTGTCGTCCAGGGTCGCGGTGTCGCCGGTGCCCTGCCGGAAGGAGAACGCCCAGGCGGCGGTACCCAGCGCCAGCGCCATGCCGGCGGAGCCGGCCAGTGCCAGCGGCTTGCGGCCGATCCGGTCGACGAGCGCGATGGCCACCACCGTGCCGACCACGTTGACGATCGAGGTGGAGAGGCTGATCAGCAGCGAGTTGCTCTCGTTGATGCCGACCGACTGCCACAGGAAGGAGGAGTAGTAGAAGATCACGTTGATGCCGACGAACTGCTGGAACACCGAGGCGCCGATGCCGACCCAGACGATCGGCAGCAGCCCGAACCGCCCGCCCAGCAGCTCCTTGAGCCGCGGCCGGTGCGAGGTGTTCAGGACCGCGCGGATCTCGGCGACCCGGGCGTCCAGGTCCACCCCCTCGCCCTCGACCTCGCGCAGCACCTTGCGCGCCTGGTCATCCTTGCGGTTGGCGATCAGGAAGCGCGGGGACTCCGGGATGGCCAGCGCCATCCCGCCGTACACCAGGGCCGGGATGGTCTCCACGCCGAGCATCCACTGCCAGGCCTGGACCCCGCCGAGGTGGTTGGTGGAGTCGCCGCCGGCGGCCTGGTTGAGCGCGTAGTTGGCGAGCTGGGAGACGGTGATGCCGAGCACGATGGCCAGCTGCTGGAACGACGCCAGCCGGCCGCGGTACGCGGTCGGCGCGACCTCGGCGATGTAGGTCGGCGCGATCACCGAGGCGATGCCGATCGCGACACCGCCGACCACCCGCCACACCGCCAGCACCTGGATGCTGGGCGGGAACATCGAGCCCACCCCGCTGATCGCGAACAGCACCGAGGCCAGCAGCATGGTGCGGACCCGGCCGAACTGGTCGGCCAGCCGCCCGGCGACCACCGCGCCGGCCGCCGAGCCGAGCAGCGCGATGGCCACCACGAACGCGGTCTCGCCGTTGCCGACGCCGAAGTGCTTCTGGATGCCCGTCACCGCACCGTTGATCACGGCGCTGTCGTAGCCGAACAGGAAGCCGCCCATCGCGGCCGCCGCCGAGATGAAGACCACGTGCCCCAGGTGGGCCTGGTCGGCGGGCTGGGGCTGGGTGGAGGTGGACAGGGCGAGCTCCCGGGATCCGGCGGCCCACCAGCTCGGCCGGGTGAACAGCAATCCGTGCCATTCCACCAGCACTCGGCCCGGATCGCGCGCCGTGGAGCTGACGGGTCGACAGGTCGCCGTCCGGCTCACCCGATCGGCCGGGTCCGGCGGGGCACC
>NZ_JAIZ01000776.1:26822-30999 GCF_000710465.2 Kitasatospora sp. MBT63
CGGGGGGTGGCGGTCCGTCAGGTCTGCGGGCAGCCGCCCGCCCGGCGGGCGTTGCGCCGCAGCAGCTGCGCCCGGGCCGCCGCGTCCAGGCCCTCGCCGCGCCCGGCCAGCCGGTCGGCCAGCGCGGCCTGCACCGGGACCGGCTTCTTGTCGTCGTACTTGAACTTCGCCCGTACCTCGCGGACCGTCAGCCGCAGCCCGCGCAGGCCCGCCAGCAGCGGTCCGAACGGCGGCCGGCCGGGCTCGACCCGGACCTCGGGGGTCTCCGGCTGGAAGTGCGCCAGCTGGCGGTTGAGGATCTCGGCCTTGCCCGCCGCGTCCTCGACCGGCTCCGCGGTGCAGTGGAACTGCACTGAGGCGTAGTAGCTGGTCGGGGTGCCAGGCTCGCCGCGCCAGTGGCCGGGGGCGAAGACGTAGTCGTCGGTCACCGCCAGGGTGACGTGCGGGTCGGCCCGGACGGCCGCCCACAGCGGGTTGGGCGTGGCGAGGTGGAGCAGGATCTCGCCCCGGTCGGCGTCCAGCAGGAAGTGGGTGGGGACCAGGACGGGGCCGGCGCCGGCCGGGCCGTTGGCCGCCAGCAACCCGAAGTCCCGCCCGGCCGCCAGCCAGGCGCGCCACTCGTCCTCGTCGCCGCGGTCCCAGGAGCGGATCAGCATCAGGCGCCGCCGTGGCCGAACCCGCGCAGGTGGGCGGGGAGCGGGCCGGGGCTGGAGGGGTGCGGCTCGGGGGCGCCGTACACCGTGGTGACGGGGATCAGGCCGGACCAGTGCGGCAGGCCGAGGTCGGCGGCGTCGTCGTCCGCGTCGTCGGCCCGGGTCTTGGCGGAGACCTCGTCCAGGTCGAGCCGGACCACGGCGGTGGCGGCCAGCTCCTTGGCGTTGGCCGGGCGGACCTCGCCGGAGCGGCCGGGCACGGCGTGGTCGACCAGCGCGTCCAGCGCGAGGGCCAGCTCCTCGGGGTCCGTGACCTGGTACGCGGTGCCGTGGGCCACCACCGAGCGGAAGTTGACGGAGTGGTTGAACGCCGACTTGGTCAGCACCAGGGCGTCCACCAGCGTCACCGTGACGCAGACCCGCAGGCCCTGGTCGTCCCCGGCGGCGCGCAGCGGGCGGCTGCCGGTCGAGCCGTGGACGTACAGCCGGTCGCCGACCCGGGCGTAGATGGTGGGCAGCACCACCGGGGCGCCGTCCGGCGCGACGAAGCCGAGGTGGCAGACCCAGGAGCTGTCGAGGATCTGCTGGATCGCCTCCTTCTCCCAGGTGGCGCGGTCCTTGTAGCGGGTGGGGGTGGTGCGAGGGGTCCGGGCGTACGCCGTGTCCGACATGACAACCTCTATGTACTAGTGCATACTTGTGTTTGTGCTAGGAGATTATCGGATCAAGGGTCGGCGCGCCACCGAGATCGCCGCCGACGTTGAGCGCGCGGTCGGTGCCGGCGCGCTGGCGCCCGGCGCGCCCCTGCCCGCGCTGCGCGACCTCGCCGGCGAACTCGGCGTCAACCCCAACACCGTCGCCGCCGCCTACCGGCTGCTGCGCGACCGGGGCGTCATCGAGACGGCCGGCCGCAAGGGCAGCCGGATCCGGCCCCGGCCCGTCACCGCCCCCCGCGACCAGGTCCGGATCCCGGTCCCGCCCGGCGCCCGGGACCTCTCCAGCGGCAACCCGGACCCGGCGCTGCTGCCCGACCTCGGCCCGGCGCTGGCCGTCGCCGCGACCGCGGCCGCCGACCGTCCGGTGATGTACGGCGACCCGGTGGCCGACCCCGGCCTGCTGGAGCTGGCCGCCGCCGCGTACCGCGCCGACGGCGCCCCCGAGGGCGCGCTCGCGGTCTGCTCCGGCTCGCTCGACGCGATCGGCCGGGTGCTGGCCGCCCGGTTGCGCCCCGGCGACCTGGTCGCGGTCGAGGACCCGGGCTGGGGCAGCCTGCTCGACCTGCTGCCCGCGCTCGGGCTGCGGACCGTACCGGTCGGCCTGGACGACCAGGGGCCGCTGCCCGGTGAGGTCGGCGCGGCGCTGGCCGCCGGCGCCCGCGCACTGATCGTCACCAGCCGGGCCCAGAACCCGACCGGCGCCGCGCTCGGCGCGGCCCGGGCCGCGCGGCTGCGCCCGGTACTGGCGGCCCACCCGGAGGTGCTGGTGATCGAGGACGACCACGGCCACGGCATGGTCCACCAGCCGTTCGAGTCGCTGGTCGCGGCGGACGGCGGCGGCGCCGCGGTCCGGCACTGGGCGCTGGTCCGCTCGGCCGCCAAGGCGCTCGCCCCCGACCTGCGGCTGTCGGTGGTACTCGGTGACCGGGACACCGTGGACCGGGTGCTCGGCCGCCAGCGGCTCGACACCGGCTGGGTCAGCCTGCTGCTCCAGCGGACGGTCGCCGAGCTGTGGCGCACCGGCGCCGCGCCGCCCGGGGAGGTCGCCGCCGCGTACCGCGAGCGCCGGGAGGGGCTGCTGGCCGCGCTCGCCGCCCGCGGCATCGCCGCGCACGGGGAGAGCGGCCTGAACGTGTGGGTGCCGGTCCCGGACGAGTCCGGGGTGACCGCGGCCCTGGTGCAGCGGGGCTGGGTGCCCTCGCCGGGCGCCCGCTACCGGCAGCAGTCCCCGCCCGGCATCCGGCTCACCGTCTCGACCCTGACCGCGGCCGAGGCGACCGCCCTCGCGGACGATCTCGCGGGGATCCTCGGCGGCCGCGGCGACGGCTCGCGACTGATCTGAACCGACCGGTAACTCAGCGAAATACCTCTGTCGGATACCTAGCGGTAACAAGCGCGGGCATGTCACATTCATCGCGCCACCGGCCGGCGGCCCACCCTCACCCGTGCCTCGCGACCCCACCTTCGCGAGGCCGTCCGCAGGAGTTTCGCCGTGCCCAAGAGCCGACGCACAACCCCACGCACCCCGCGCACCCCGCGCATCCTCGCGCTGCTCGCCGCAGCAGCGCTCGCCCTGCCCGGCCTGACCGCGCTGGCCGCCCCCGCCGGGGCGGCCGAGACGGCCGGTACCACCACCGCCACCGTCTCGATGGGGGACAGCTACATCTCCGGCGAGGCCGGACGCTGGCAGGGCAACAGCCTGACCACCAGCGGCAGCCGCAGCGGCACCGACCGCGCCTACACCGGCAGCGGCTACGACCCCTCCCGGGTCTACGGCAGCACCTACGCGAGCGGGTGCGACCGCTCGGACGTGGCCGAGATCCGCAGCGCCGGCACCATCAGCCAGGCCCAGATCAACCTGGCCTGCTCGGGCGCCGTCAGCTCCAACGTCTTCCGGGCCTCCAACGGCGGCCAGTCCTTCAAGGGCGAGGCCCCGCAGGCCGACCAACTGGCCACCGTGGCCCGGCAGTACAACGTCAAGCTGATCACCCTCTCGATCGGCGGCAACGACCTGGGCTTCGCCGACGTGATCTCCAGCTGCGTGCAGGACTACCTGGTCTGGTACTCCTACTGCCACGACGATCAGCAGGCCGCGGTCGACTCGCAGATGGACGCGGCGATGGCCGGCGTCTCCAAGTCGGTCGACGAGATCCGGGCCGTGATGTCCGCGGCAGGCTACGCCAACGGCAGCTACCGGATCGTGCTGCAGTCCTACCCGTCGCCGATCCCGCGCAGCAGCGAGAACCGCTACCCGGAGAGCGGCTGGACCCGGGCCAACACCGGCGGCTGTCCGTTCTGGAACCAGGACGCGGACTGGGCGCGCGACAGCCTCGTCCCGCAGATCTCCAACGGGATCGCCGCCGTGGCCGCCGCCAAGGGCGTGCAGTTCCTCGACCTGCGCGACCTGCTGCAGGGCCGCGAGGTCTGCTCCAAGGCCACCAAGCTGGCGACCTCCTCCAGCGCGCCCTCGGCGACCACCAGCGAGTGGGCCCGCTGGCTCGACATGGGCACCTCCACGCAGGGCACCCTGCAGGAGTCGTTCCACCCGAACTACTACGCCCAGCTCGCGCTCGGCCGCTGCCTGACGCTGCTCAACGCGCAGCCGACCGGCAACTGGTCCTGCCGCAACACGGCGGGCAAGGACACCACCGGGGTGTACCTGGCCGCCCGCTGACCGACCCCGCGGCCGACCCGGCCCGCCGGGCACGGACGCGAACCGGCGCCGCCGTCCCACCCGGGACGGCGGCGCCGGACTGCTGCGCCGGTGGCTAGCTGTATTGATCACGAGCGTTGTTGACAGTGGTCGGG
>NZ_JAIZ01000777.1 GCF_000710465.2 Kitasatospora sp. MBT63
CCCTCTCCGACGCCGATCTGCTCGACCGCACCGCGGACGCGGTCCGCGCCGCCGGCGCGGCGCTGCGCGGGCGTTTCGGCGAGGTGGTCCGGTACGGGAGCCGTGAGGAGCTGATGGCCGCGCTGGCCGTCAACGACGACACGGCCCTGGCCATCCTGCGCCCCGCCCTGACCGAACTGCGGCCGCAGGCCCGGTGGGTGGAGGACGAGCTGGACGGCGGGGCGCTGCCGGCCGGTGAGTGGTGGGTGGTGGA
>NZ_JAIZ01000778.1:0-738 GCF_000710465.2 Kitasatospora sp. MBT63
CGCGGGCGCCAGGTCCGCGGCTGCGAGGTCCGCGGGCGCCGCCGGCGCCGGTCCGTCCGCCGCCAGGGCGAGCGGGGCGGCGGCCAGCGAGAGTCCCGCGGCGAGCACGGCGGTGGCGAGGGCCCGCCGCAGGTGGTTCCGGTTGTCGGTCATGGCTGTCTCCTCACGCGCCGATCCGGTACAGGGAGTGGGTCCAGGAGAACGAGCCGTTGCTCACGTAGTACGCGTAGTCCGCCCAGTTGTAGCGGGAGTTGGACGGCCACGGGTCGCCCCAGTAGACCCAGTTGCTGGAGACGTCGTAGCCGTAGATCAGCTGCATGTGGCCGCCGCCGGAGCTCCACTGGATCCGGGTCTCGACCGGCCGGTCGGCGTCGATCTCGGTCTGCACCGTGCTGTAGCGCAGATAGCCCGTGACGTACGAGCCGGGGTTGATGCCGATCCAGTCGAGCGCGGTCTGCACGTTGCCCAGGGTGGCCTGGTTGTTGGGGCAGGTCGAGTTGATCGACCGGTTGAAGGCGGCGTTGCAGAACTGGTTCTGGCTGTAGCTGTAGCCGAAGTACGCGGCCACCGTGTTCCCGCTGCCGGCCCAGCACCAGTTGCTCTGCTGCTGTTGCTGCATGGTGATGTTGAGCCTGCGCCAGGTGGCGGCCTGCGCGGACCGGCCGACAGCGTCGGGCTGACCGGTGGGGGCGGTCGGGCCGACGGCGGAGGTCCGGGCGGACGCGGCGGGGGCGCCGG
>NZ_JAIZ01000778.1:855-4403 GCF_000710465.2 Kitasatospora sp. MBT63
GCTCGGCGCCAGGATGCCGAGCGCCAGCGCGGCGACCACGCGACGCAGGCGCGGCCGGGGTGTCCGGGGCGGCCGGGATGTCCGGGGTTTTGGCATGGGGGAATCTCCTCCTTGCGGCTACGCAGGAGTGGGGATGTGTGGGGGTGGCGGCGTCCGGACGCGCTGCGAGGAGCATCGGGCCGTCGACCGACCAGGGTCAACGGCCGCGGAACGCAAGAGGGCCCCGGTGTGAACGGACCCCGCCGGGTGTGAACGCGACCGCCCCGGCCTGCGGCGATCCCCCGGCCTGATGACAACTCCGGTGCCAGGTGTGAATATTCACCCCAGGAACGGAGGCAGCCGCATGCAGCACACCGTCCGGCCCGAACTCGCCGCCGCCCTGCGCACCGGCCCGTTCCACGTCGCGCTGCGCACCGCCATCGCCACCCGCGGCCTCGCCCTGCACCGGGTGCAGCAGCACCTCGCCCGCCGCGGCGTCCAGGTCGGCGTCACCACCCTCAGCTACTGGCAGCAGGGCCGCCGTCGGCCCGAGCGGGCCGAATCACTGCGCGCGGTCCAGCAGTTGGAGGAGGTCCTCGACCTTCCCGCGCACTCGCTCACCCGGCTGCTCGGCCCCCGCCGGAGCGCCGGGACCGCGCCCGCCGGCCCCGCCACCCGGCCGTACCGCGACCTGATCCGCCCCGCCGAGGCCGTCGACGGCCTGCTCGCCACCATCGCCGGTCCCCCCGGCACCGGCCTGCACACCGTCACCCACATCGAACGGATCACCATCGGTGCCGACCGCCGCCAGCTCCGCCGCAGCTCCCAGCACGTCCTGCGGGCCCATCACGACGGCATCGACCGCTACCTGGCGATCTACCAGGGCGACCCCGGCTGTGACATCACCCGCGTCACCCTGCGCGCGGACGAGAACTGCCGGCCGGGCCGGGTCCGCCGCGACCCGGCCGCCGGCCTGCTGGTCGCCGAACTCCTCCTCGACCGCCGCCTGCGCACCGGCGACACCCATCTGCTCGGCTACGGCTTCGAGGACGTGCCCGGGCCCGAGCCCAGCAGCGAGTACGTCCGCGGCTTCAACGCCGGCGCCGGGCAGTACGTCCTCCAGGTCGCCTTCCACCCCGCGGCCCTACCCGTCCGCTGCCACCGCTTCACCAGCCGCGCCCCGGGCGGACGCCCCTACGAGACCGAGGACCTCACCCTCGACGGCCACCACTGCGTCCACCTCGTCGCCACCGCCCTCCCCCCGTGCATCCTCGGCATCCGCTGGGACTGGGACTGAGCCCCACGGTCCCGTGCCGCGGGCGGACACGGGCCCCGCACGAGCCCGCACCACACACGGGCGTGCCCGGTCGCCCTCAGGTGAACTTCAGGACGACGCAGTCCTCGACCGCCCGGAAGCCGAGCCGCTGGTACAGGGAGTTGCTGGTCGGGTTGGCCAGGTCGGTGTACAGCAGCACCTCCACCGCGCCCGCGGCCACCGCGCGGGCGCACCCCGCCGCCACCACCCCACCCGCGTACCCGCGTCCCCGCAGCTCGGGCGGCGTGTACACCGGCCCGATCCGCGACATCCCGGCGAGCACCGGGCTGACCCCGGCCATCGAGACCGGCCGGCCGCCGTCCTCCCGGACGTGCAGGGTCCCGTCGGCGATCCGGCCGGCGATCACCCCCGGGATGTCGGGCACCGGCGGGACCCCGACCTCCGTGAAGAACGCCTCGCTCCACCGGGTGAGCAGTCCGTGCTCGGCGGGCCGGGCCGGCCTGACCGGTCCGGCCGGCGTCGGCGGCGTCAACTCCCCCAGCCGGTAGAGCCGTTCCTCGACCTCGACCTCGGTCGCCGCCCCGGTCAGCCGCTGCCAGACCTCGGTGAACGCGGCCACCGCCGCCTTCGCCCCGCCCACCCCGGAGGGCCGTTCACCCTGCCCATGCAGGACCGTCGCCAGTTCCCCGGCGGCCGTCACCGGCATCCGGCCGAGGCGCAGCGGGAAGGGCGGCGTCCACAGGAAGGCCGCACCGACGCTCTCCGCGCCCTCGGCCCGCCACCACCCGAAGCGGGGCGGCTGCGGGCCGAAGACGTGCAGGCCGTCCCGTCCGAGGCGGTGGGCCAGCGTGAGCAGCACGGTGTTCTCGGCCCGGTGCGCAGCGAGGAACTGGCCCGCCCCGGTGTGGAATTCGGTCGGCGAGGAACTCACGGTCCAGGTCATCCCGCCATCCTGGCCGAGGCCCGGATCGTACGCACCCGGATTGCCTCAGTCCGCCGGGCGCGCCCCGATCCGCTCCGCCAGGCCGGCGGCGTCGGCCGTGGGCGCGTCGCAGGTGAAGTGGCGGCACACGTACGCGGCAGGCCGTCCGCCGAGCAGCGGGCGGTCGGCCAGCAGCGGGACCTCGGTGCTGCCCGGCGCGCCGACGGCGACCACCGCGCCGGGGGCGGTGCCGAGCAGGGCGGTGCGGTGCAGCGCGGCGGTCGCGGGGTCCCCGGCCGGGCCGACCACGGCGACCTCGCGCGGTCCGTCGAGCAGCGCCTCGGCGACGGCGAGGCCCCACCCGATGAACCGCGGTGCCTTGGCCGCGAGCGCGCCCACGATGCCGAGCGCCCGTTCGGCGGCGGTGCGGTGGCGTGCGGAGCCGGTGTACGCGGCGTAGCTCAGCAGGGCACCGGCGGCGGCCGTCCAGCCCGAGGGGGTGGCGTTGTCGGTCGGGTCCTGGGGGCGGCGGATCAGCTGTTCGGCGTCGTCCGCGGTGTCGTAGAGCGCGCCCGAGGCCGGGTCGACGAAGTGCGCGAGGACGGTGTCGAGCAGGCCGCCGGCCAGGTCGAGCCACGAACTCTCACCGGTGACGGCGTACAGCGCGAGGAAACCCTCGGCGGTGTCGGCGTAGTCCTCCAGCACGCCCGCGTTGGCGCCGGGGCGCCCGTCGCGGGAGGTGCGCAGCAGGCGGCCGTCGGGGGTGAGGTGGACGGCGAGCAGCAGGTCGGCGGCGCGTTCGGCGGCCTCGACCAGGTCGGGGCGGGCCAGCAGGGCGCCGGTCTCGGCGAGGGCGGCGATGGCCAGGCCGTTCCAGGCGGCGACCACCTTGTCGTCCCGGGCGGGGGCGGGCCGCTCGGCGCGGGCGGCCAGCAGCCGGGTGCGGATCCGCTCGTACGCCTCGGGGTCCTCGGGGTCGCGGAGCAGTTGGAGCACCGAGCTGCCGTGTTCGAAGGTGCCGGTGACCTCGAAGAGTCCGACGGCGAGTGCGGCGTCCTCGGCGCCGAGGGCGGCGGTGAGCTGCTCGGGGGTCCAGGCGTAGTAGGCGCCCTCGGCGGACTTCCCGGTGGCCGGATCGAGTGAGTCGGCGTCCAGTGCGGAGGCGAAGGCGCCTTCGGGGGTGCGCAGTTCGCGCAGCAGGAAGTCGGCGGTGGCGAGTGCGGTGCGGCGGGCCTGCTCGTCTCCGGTGGTGCGCCACAGGTGCAGGTAGGTGCGCAGCAGCAGGGCGTTGTCGTACAGCATCTTCTCGAAGTGGGGCACGACCCACCCGGCGTCGACCGAGTAGCGGGCGAAGCCGCCGCCGGGCTGGTC
>NZ_JAIZ01000778.1:4472-21396 GCF_000710465.2 Kitasatospora sp. MBT63
GAGCTGGTCGTTGATGCCGCCGCGGGCCATCGCCTCGCAGGTGCGGGCGGCCATCTCCAGTGCCGCCTCGGAGCCGGTGCGGGCGTGATGGCGGAGCAGGAACTCGATCGCCATGGACGGCGGGAACTTGGGGGCGCCGCCGAAGCCGCCGCGCTTGTCGTCGAAGGAGCGGCTGAGCGCGACCAGGGCCTGGTGCAGGTCGGCGTCGGCGGGCGGGTGGGGGGCGGCGGCGGTGTAGACCGAGGCCCGTTCGGCCAGCTCGGCCCGGATCCGGCCGGCCACCTCGCCGACCTCCTCGCGGCGGTCCCGCCAGGCGGCGGTGACGCCCTCCAGCACCTGCCGGAAGGCGGGCATGCCGTGCCGGGGCTCGGGCGGGAAGTAGGTGCCGAAGTAGAACGGCTCCTTGTCCGGCGTGAGGAACACCGTCATCGGCCAGCCACCCTGCCCGGTGGCGGCCTGCACGGCCTCCATGTACACGGCGTCGACGTCCGGCCGCTCCTCGCGGTCGACCTTGACGGCGACGTAGTGCTCGTTGGCGTACGCCGCCACCGCCTCGTCCTCGAAGGACTCGTGGGCCATCACGTGGCACCAGTGGCACGCCGCGTACCCGACACTCAGCAGCACCGGCACCCCGCGCCGGCGCGCCTCCTCGAAGGCCTCGGGAGACCACTCCCACCAGTCGACGGGGTTGTCGGCGTGCTGCTGGAGATACGGCGAGGTCGCGTGCGCCAACCGGTTCATGCCCATCAGTCTGGCACCCGGGCACGGGAGACTCACACACGCCACCCTGAGGCACCCTCCTCGCCCTCGGGCAAGAGGTTGGGCCGTCCCTGCGGGTCTCGCGTGCACCCGCTGCCGGCCACGTGGTCACACTGACCGCATGGCGGACCGTCAGCAGTCAGAGGAGCCCGCTCTCTTCAACTGGCCGGCGCCACCACTCGGTGGACTTGAAGCACCCCATGAGCCAGTGCGCTTCCGCGCTGTCAAGGATGATGTCGCCGATCGACGGGAGGAGATCGAGGCGGAGCATCTGCTCCTGAATGCGGACGGGATCCCAGTCGAGGTCGTGATGGAGCAGCACCGCGAACGGTTCCCCGCGCTTCTGCCAGAAGACCATGGGCTCGCCGCAGTCGTTCACGAACGGTTTGACGATGTCGTTCGGCGCGAACTCGACGTCCGCCATGTCCGCCCATCTGCCGACACCCTCTCGCTCCCGAGCCAGGTAGCTCCGCATGTTCTGGACGAAGGCCTGGGAGGTGGAATCGTCCAGCACGGACTCCCTCCGGACGACAACGGACTTCAGCGTCTTGCGCAGCGCTTCGGCCCGACGGAGTTGACGGGTCGCATTGGCCCAGAAGAGGCCGCCCCGCTCAGGATCATGGACTACGCAGAGCACCGGGAGGCTGCCGTCGCGCCAATTGTCACCGTGATCCCCGACCTGGACGCGGTGCCCTCGCCGGGTGCGCGTCGAGACCCCGCCCTTGACCTGCACAGCCAGGGAGTCCGCTGTTCGCCGCCCGTCCTGGACAAAGGTGACGTGCAAGTCCTCCCCGTGGTCGTTCGCGCCGTCTATCTCCTGCACGATGTGGCCGTGCCGCTCCAGCAGCGAACGCACCTCATTCACAGCCATGCGTCCAACACGGCGACTCTCAGGAACCTTTGGCATCTCGCCCCCTTTGATCTATTCGGGAAGGCTAGGGCAGAGCACCGACGCGCCTGCCGACTTCGGGGTCACGGGGTTGGCGTACCGGGACCCGTCCTTGCTCGCGAGGGTGTTCGAGCCCGGGTGCGGACCCGCGCACAGGATGGAGGCGCATGACGCACGGCACCGCAGTGTCGAGAGGCGAAGATCAGCCGACCGTTCAGTCAAAGCGCCGGGTGCGGTCAGCGGGCGTCAGCCTCAGGGCGGGGCGGCTCATCCAGGCGACCGAGGAGGTTCACGGCAGCACTCCGCCGGGCGCGGAGATCCCGGCCCGCGGAGCAGCGCCCCGGAGCCGCAGAACAGTACGCTGAGGCCGGCAGCACCGAGCCCGTCGAGCCCCCGAGGAGGTACGCCGATGACCGCCGAGATGGTCGCTCCCGAGTGGATGCACCAGCAGATCACCGCGGACGAGTACGACTCCTGGTCCGCGGAGCAGTGCGCGGGTGTCGAGATCGTGGACGGGATGGTCGTCGTGAGCCCGAGCGCGTCCAAGCGGCACAACCGCCTGGCCCGGATCCTGGCGAACGCCCTGGATGCAGCCGCCGGTCCGGACTGGAACGCCGACACGGACTTCGATGTCCGGTTGCAGGACGTGCCCCTCACCAACCGGCGGCCCGACGTCGTGGTCTACCGGGCCGAGACCATCGACGTCACACCCACCCGCCCGGAGCACGTTCTCCTGGTCGTCGAGGTCGTGTCACCGGGGTCGGAGACCACCGACCGCATCGTGAAGGTGGATCAGTACGCCCAGGCCGGTATCGCCTTCTACTGGCGGATCGAGCAGACCGCCAACGGCGTTCCCCTCGTCTACACCTACGTCCTCGACCCTGCGCGCCGGTCCTACCGCGACGCGGAGATGTTCACCGGCACGGTCCGGACCGCCGCTCCGTTCGCGGTCGAGATCGACCTCACCACGGTCTGATCCGCACGCGGGACACGTGTACGGCCTGACCTCGGGCGGGGCGACCATCTCACGTTACGCGTCGCTTCCGGCACTCGCCGGAAACGCCCCAGGTCGGGGCCGCGCCACTGGCGTGGCCGGGCGCGAGGGGGGAGGGCTCACTCCTTGGGGGTCTCGGGCTCCTCGACGAAGTCGATCTTCTTGAAACGGGTGTTCATCGACTTCAGCAGGAACCAGGTGGCCACCCCGAGGGCGGCGAAGACGACGAAGCCCAGCAGGCCGGGGGTCACCTTGGTCTCGTCGAGGGCGAGCGGCGCGGCGAGGTGGGTGAGGGTCACGGGGGTGCTCATCTCTCCATGGTGACCCGGCCCTACACGGGCCGGGTCACCGGGGTGGTGCGTGTCGTGCGGGCGGGCTACTTGCGCAGGCCGGCGAAGAGGTCGTCCTCGGGCAGGTCGGTGTCCAGGTGCGACTTGGCCAGTTCGTAGTCCTCGGTCGGCCAGACCTCGCGCTGGACGTCGATCGGGACGCGGAACCACGGCCCGTCCGGGTCGATCTGGGTGGCGTGCGCGATCAGCGCCTTGTCCCGGACCTCGAACCAGTCGTCGCACTTGACCCGGGTGGTGATCTCCCGCTCGGCGCGGCCGCTCTTCTCCCAGCCCGCGATCCACTCGCCGTACGGGGAGTCGATGCCGTGCTCGGTGAGGTACGCGTGCAGGGCGCGGATCCGGCCCATCGGGAACCCGTGGTTGTAGTACAGCTTCAGCGGCTGCCAGGGGGCGCCCGCCTCCGGGTACGCCTCCGGGTCACCGGCGGCGTCGAACGCCACCATGCTGATCTTGTGGGTCATGATGTGGTCGGGGTGCGGGTAGCCGCCGTTCTCGTCGTACGTGGTGATCACGTGCGGGCGGAACTCGCGGATCAGCTTCACCAGCGCGCCCGCGGCCTCGTCCACGTCCTGGAGGGCGAAGCAGCCCTCCGGCAGCGGCGGCAGCGGGTCGCCCTCGGGGAGGCCCGAGTCGACGTAGCCGAGCCATGCCTGCTCGACGCCGAGGATCTCGCGGGCCGCGTCCATCTCCTTGCGGCGCACCTCGTGGATGTTGGCCTCCACCCAGGCGTCACCCTGGAGCTTCGGGTTGAGGATGGAACCGCGTTCCCCCCCGGTGCAGGTGGCGACCAGGACGTCCACCCCCTGGGACACGTACATGGCCATGGTGGCCGCGCCCTTGCTGGACTCGTCGTCCGGGTGCGCGTGTACCGCCATCAGTCGCAACTGCTCAGTCAACGCCTGGTTCCTTCCAGGTATGTCCGGTTCGTGGGGCGGCTCCCCCGCCGCCGTTGGCGCGGACGTGCCCCTCCTATAGTGACGGACTGGAGGGCCCGTCGATTCCCGCTGCCGACCTAGGGCCTCTCAGCGAAAGGACCGAGCCAGCCATGGCCTCCAGCACCAGGACCACCCCGGGCGTGCCCGAGGGCCGCTACAGCCGCCGCACCGACCAGGAGGCGGACCGAAGGCTGCGGATCGCGGCGGTGGTCTGCGGCGTGCTGTTCCTCGGCCTGTTCGGCTGGCTGGGCGGCGCGTACCTGCTGCGCGAGACCACCATGAACGCGACCGTGCCGACCTTCGAGGCGGTCTCGGACGGCGAGCTGCAGCTCCAGCTGTCGGTGAGCAAGAGCGACGGGACCGCCGGGGCGTGCACGGTCCGTTCGCAGGGCGCGGACGGCTCGGTGGTCGGACTGTCCGACTTCCCGGTGCCGGCGGCGGGCAGCCGCTACAGCGCGGTGGTCACCCTGCGCACCTCCGCCCGCGGGACCACCGCCGAGGTGCTGGGCTGCACGCCCGCGAAGTGAGCGCGGCCCGGCGGCGCGCCGACGGCGGCTCACCCGATCGGGCGCATATTCGACACGTGGAGCGGGAACCGGTACCGAAGGGCCGGGTCCATCCCGGCGCAACCGCGCGTTAACGCTCCGTCGATCACTCTCCCACCCGAACGCGGAAATTGTTAGGCTCGTGGTTTCGCCCCTTCCCGGCCGTCGGCTCGGATGCGGGCGTTGCTTTGTAGTAAGCCCGATATCACCGCCATGACCGACTGCTGACGTAAAACCCTCAGCACCGCCCCAGCACCGACGAGGAGCACCTGTGACCCAGACCAGCGATGACGTGACCTGGCTCACTCAGGCCCACTACGACCAGCTCAGGACCGAGCTGGAGTACCTGACGGGCCCGTGGCGCGTCGAGATCGCCCAGAAGATCGAGGCGGCTCGCGAGGAGGGTGACCTCAAGGAGAACGCCGGCTACCACGCCGCCAAGGAGGAGCAGGGCAAGACCGAGGCCCGGATCCGCCAGCTGACCCAGCTCCTGGAGCGTGCGAAGGTCGGCGAGGCCCCGGCCGACTCCGGTGTGGTCGCCCCCGGCATGCTGGTGACGGTCGCCTTCGACGGCGACCCGGACGACACGATGGAGTTCCTGCTGGCCTCCCGCGAGGTCACCGACGACTCGCTCGACGTGTACTCCCCGCAGTCGCCGCTCGGCCGCGGCATCAACGGCAAGGCCGTCGGCGCCGAGGCCAGCTACGAGCTGCCCAACGGCAAGCGGGCCACCGTGAAGATCCTCCAGGCCAAGCCCTACAACGGCTGACCGGAGCACCCCACCCGGGCAGCAACGCCCGGACAGCACCGCCCGAACAGCAACGCCGGAGCGGCCGTGACGCGTGCGAACGTCACGGCCGCTCCGGCGTTCCCGGCGAAGGATCACCCCACGGCCGGGCGGCCCCTGCCTATCCGACCGCGGAGCGGCCCCTGCCTATCCGACCGCGGAGCGGTACTTGCGCACCGACAGCCACGAGAAGAACGCCATGATCACGATCGACCACACCACCGAGACCACCACCGCGTGCTCCATCGGCCAGGAGTCCGGGGTCGGGCCGACCTGGTTGCCGAACAGCTCGCGGCAGGCCTGGACGGTGGCGCTGAACGGGTTCCAGTAGGCGATCGGCTGCAGCCAGCTCGGCATCGAGGAGACCGGCACGAACGCGTTGGAGATGAACGTCAGCGGGAACAGCCAGATCAGGCCGGCCGAGGTGGCGGCCTCCGGGCTGCGCACCGACAGGCCGATCAGCGCGCCGATCCACGAGAACGCGTAGCCCAGCAGGAGCAGCAGCCCGAACGCGGCGAGCGCCTTCGGGAAGCCCTCGTGGATCCGCCAGCCGACCAGCAGCGCCACCATGGCGAGCACCAGCAGGGTGAAGGCGGTCTGCACCAGGTCCGCGAGGGTGCGTCCGACCAGTACCGCGGAGCGGGTCATCGGCAGCGAGCGGAACCGGTCGACCAGGCCCTTGGTCATGTCCTCCGCGATGCCGGCCGAGGCGCCGGCCACCGCGAAGGTGACGGTCTGCGCGAAGATGCCGGCCATCAGGAACTGGGTGTACGTCGAGGAGCTGGACTGGGCGCCGGGGATCCGGATCGCCCCGCCCATCACGTACGAGAACAGCAGCACGAACATCACGGGCTGCATCAGGCCGAAGACCACGATCTCCGGGATCCGGGTCATCCGGCGCAGGTTGCGCTTGGCGACCACCCAGGAGTCGTGGGCCATCGCGGCCGGGCCGCTGCGCTGGCGGGGGACGGCGCCGCCGATGGCGTGCGAGGTGGCGGTGGTCATCTCAGGCGTCCTTTCCGTGGCCCTTGCGGCCCTTGGCGGGCGACTGCTGCTCCTCGTCGGTGTCCGCGGCCTCGGTGGCGTGCCCGGTCAGCGAGAGGAAGACGTCGTCCAGGGTGGGGCGGCGCAGGCCGATGTCGTCGATCTCGATGGACCGGGAGTCCAGCTCGCGGATGACGTCGGCGAGCACCTTGGCGCCGCCGCTGACCGGGACGGTGATCTTCCGGGTGTTCTTCTCCACCGCCGGGTCGCCCTTGGCGTACGGGGCGAGGGCGGCCAGTGCCTCGGTGACGTCGCCGCGCTCGTGGACGACCACCTCGACCCGCTCGCCGCCGATCTGCGCCTTGAGCTCGTCGGCGGTGCCGCGGGCGATCACCTTGCCGTGGTCGACCACCGCGATGTCGTGGGCGAGGCGGTCGGCCTCCTCCAGGTACTGGGTGGTGAGCAGCAGCGTGGTGCCCTGCTCGACCAGGGTCTCGATGACCTCCCACAGCGCCAGCCGGTTGCGCGGGTCGAGGCCGGTGGTGGGCTCGTCCAGGAACATCACGGGCGGCCGGACGACCAGGGCGGCCGCCAGGTCGAGCCGGCGCCGCATACCGCCGGAGTAGGTCTTGGCGGTGCGGTCCATGGCCTCGGTGAGGTTGAACCACTCGAGCAGTTCCAGGGCGCGCGCCTTGGCGTCGCGCGGCGTCATCTGGTAGAGCTCGCCGACCATCTGGAGGTTCTCACGGCCGGTCAGGTACTCGTCGACCGCGGCGTACTGGCCGGACAGGCCGATCAGGCTGCGGACCTTGTTGGGGTGCTTGAGCACGTCCACCCCGGCGACCGTGGCGCGGCCCGAGTCGGGGCGCAGCAGGGTGGTCAGCACCCGGACGGTGGTGGTCTTGCCGGCGCCGTTCGGGCCGAGCAGTCCGAGGACGGTGCCTTCGGGCACGTCGAGGCTGACGCCGTCGAGCGCGCGGACGTCACCGAAGGTCTTCACCAGGTTCTCGGCTTGGATGGCTGGCGCCATGAGCCGCCTCATCTCCCGTTGTGGAATGACTGATTTGACTTGTTTGTCCACTGGCTGTGGATAGCCGTACCCGAGCGGGCCGCCGACCAAGCTCGCGATACATCGCGAGCTTGGCAGTTCGCGATATATCGCGTCAAGGTGTTTTCACCGGGCGCGGGCAGCAGGCTTGCGGCCCCACCCTCGCAGCCGCCACTGACAACGCCCGTCGGTGGCAACGCCCGCCAGCGGCAACGCCGGCTCGCCTGCCTCCTACTGCGAGACCACGTACCCGGCGTCCCGCAGGTCGCCGACGACGGCCGTGCAGTGCTCCGGCCCCTTGGTCTCCAGGTGCAGGTCCACCTCGACCTCCGCGAGGCCGAGGCGCGGGTCGATCCGCACGTGCGCCACGTCCAGCACGTTGGCGTCCGCCCGGGTCAGCACGCCCAGCAGGTCCGCGAGCGAGCCGGGGCGGTCGGTCAGCCGGACCCGCAGCGAGAGGTAGCGGCCGGCCGCCACCAGGCCGTGCCGCAGCACCCGCTGCATCAGCTGCGGGTCGATGTTGCCGCCGGACAGCACCGCGACCACCGGGCCCTCGAACGCGTCCGGCTGCTCCAGCAGCGCCGCGACCGGGCTGACCCCGGCCGGTTCGACGACCAGCTTGAGCCGCTCCAGGCCGAGCAGCAGGGCCCGCGACAGCGACTCCTCGGAGACCGTGCGCACGCCGTCGGCCAGCGTGTTGACCACCTCGAACGGGATGTCGCCGGGGCGGCCCACCTGGATGCCGTCGGCCATGGTGGCGAACCGTTCCAGCGTGATCGGACGCCCCGCCGCCAGCGAGGGCGGGTACGCGGCGGCCGCGGCGGCCTGCACCCCGATCACCCGGACGTCCGGCCGCAGCGGCTTCACCGCCAGCGCGATCCCGGCCAGCAGCCCGCCGCCGCCCACCCCGACCAGGATGGTGCGCACCTCGGGGCACTGTTCCAGGATCTCCAGGCCCACGGTCGCCTGGCCGGTCACCACGTCCCAGTGGTCGAAGGGGTGGATGAAGACCGCGCCGGTCGAATCCGCGTACCGCTGCGCGGCCTGCAGCGCCTCGTCGACGGTGGCGCCGTGCAGCCGGACCTCCGCGCCGTAGCCCCGGGTCGCGGCGACCTTGGGCAGCGGGGCGGCGAGCGGCATGAAGACGGTGGCGCGCACCCCCAGCAGCGCGGCGGCCAGCGCGACGCCCTGGGCGTGGTTGCCGGCGCTGGCCGCGACCACCCCGTCGGCCTGCTGCACCGGGGAGAGCCCGGCGATCCGCACGTACGCGCCGCGCAGCTTGAAGGAGCCGGTGCGCTGGAGGTTCTCGCACTTCAGGTGGACCGGCGCGCCGACCAGCGCGGCGAGGTGCCGGCTGGTCTCCATCGGGGTGACCCGGGCGATCCCGGCCAGCATCTTCTGGGCGCCGCGGACATCGTCGATGGTGATCGGCCAACTGTGCATGCGGTCAGGGTACGGGCGGCGCCCGCCGGAAGCCGGGACGTCGGCGCTGTTCCCGGGCCCGCCCGGCGCGCGTACGCTGCTGCTCCACGAGCCACCCTCACCGCACCCCGATCGTGAGCCGCGATGACCACCACCTCGCCCCAGGCCATCGGAACCGACGACCCGCTGCACTCCCAACTCCAGTACCAGATCGCGGTGTTCGCCCGCCGGATGGAGCAGGCCCGGCTCGGCGCGGTCGGCGCCCTGGACCGGGCCGGCTACCTGCTGCTGGACCACCTGCAGCGGCACGGCCCGGCCAACGTCAAGTCACTGGCCGAGGCGCTGGGCATCGACTCCTCGACCGTGACCCGGCAGGCCGCGCCGCTGGTCCGGGCGGCGCTGGTGGGCCGGGTGCCGTACCCGGCCGACCGGCGCGCGGTGCACCTCGCGCTGACCCCGCTCGGCGGGCGCCGGCTGGCCGAGGTGCGGGCCGACCGCGAGGAGTTGATGCGCGCGCTGACGGCCGGCTGGCCCGCCGAGGAGCAGCGGACCTTCTGCACCCTGCTGGCCCGGTTCAACGACTCGCTGGAGTCGTACTGGGCCGGGCGGCCGGAGTGACCGGCCGTCGGCGCGGCGGGGATCAGCCGAGCGCCTGCTGAAGGTCGGCCAGCAGGTCGTCGACGGACTCGATGCCGACCGAGACGCGCACCAGGTCGGCCGGCACCTCCAGGGCCGAACCGGCCACCGAGGCGTGGGTCATCCGGCCCGGGTGCTCGATCAGCGACTCGACGCCGCCGAGCGACTCGCCCAGGGTGAACAGCCGGGCGCGGTTGCAGACCTCGACCGCCGCCTGCTCGCCGCCGGCCACCCGGAACGACACCATGCCGCCGAAGGCCTTCATCTGCTTGGCCGCGATGTCGTGGCCGGGGTGCTCGGGCAGACCCGGGTAGAGCACCTGGGTCACCTTGGCGTGGCCGCTCAGCAGCTCGACGATCTTCTCGGCGTTGGAGCTGTGCCGGTCCATCCGCACGCCCAGGGTCTTGATGCCGCGCATCACCAGCCAGGCGTCGAACGGGCCGGAGACCGCGCCCATCGCGTTCTGGTGGTACGCCAGCTCCTCGCCCAGACCCGCCTCGGCCGCCACCAGCGCGCCGCCGACCACGTCCGAGTGGCCGCCCATGTACTTGGTGGTGGAGTGCACCACGACGTCGGCGCCGAGCGCGATCGGCTGCTGCAGGTACGGGCTGGCGAAGGTGTTGTCGACCACCAGGATGGCGCCCGCGCCGTGCGCGATCTCGGCGAGGCCCGTCAGGTCGGCGATGCCCAGCAGCGGGTTGGAGGGGGTCTCCACCCACACCGCGCGGGTGGCCGGGCGCAGCTGGGCCCGGACGTCGGCCAGGTCCTGCATGTTGGCGACGGAGAACTCCACGCCCCAGCGGGTCAGCACCTTGGCGAACAGCCGGAAGGTGCCGCCGTAGGCGTCGTTCGGGATGACGATGTGGTCGCCCGGCTTGAGGACGGTGCGCAGCAGGGTGTCCTCGGCGGCCAGGCCCGAGGCGAAGGCGAGGCCGCGGCTGCCGCCCTCCAGGGCGGCGAGGCACTCCTCGAGCGCGGTCCTGGTCGGGTTGGCGCTGCGGCTGTACTCGTACCCGCCGCGCAGGCCGCCCACCCCGTCCTGCTTGTAGGTGGAGACCTGGTAGATCGGCGTGACGACGGCCCCGGTCTGGGGGTCTGCTTCCTGACCCGCATGGATGGCGAGAGTCTCGAAGCCCTGGGGAAGCTGGTGCTCGGTCATACGACGAGCCTAGTGCGCGAACGCCGGACCGGTCGGCCGACCCGGAACCCGGCGGAAACCCGCTGCCGCGCGGCCCGGCCGTACCGCTACGCTCTCCCCCCTCTGCACACATGATCAGAAGAGCTGGTCATCGTCTTCCCGGGGGTGGACGCGCGTGGCCGCGATCCGGCAACCCGCCGCTCTGCGCACCTCGACCAGGGCCGCCCAGGCCGTGGCGCTGCTGATCGGCTTCTACCTGTTCGCCGCCGCGATCGTGGCCGGGCTGCTCGCCCTCGACATCGCGCTCTACCTCGAATCGGACCACCTGCGGCCGGGGCTGCTGAAGATCTGGGCGCTCACCGCACTGGTGATCTACCCGGTGCTGCGGGTGGTCTTCCTGACCCGCCGGCCCGAGGCCGCCGAGGGCCCCGGGCTGCCGGTCACCCGCGAGGAGCAGCCCGAGCTGTGGGCCCGGGTCGACCGGCTGGCCGAGCTGACCGGCGTCCGCGGCCCGGCCCGGATCCGGCTCACCCCGGACGTCAACGCCGGGGTCCGGGAGGACACCCGGCTGCTCGGCCTGATCCCCGGCCCGCGGCACCTGGAGATCGGCGTCCCGCTGCTGATCGGCCTCTCCCGGGCGGAGCTGGACGCCGTGCTGGCGCACGAGTTCGGCCACTTCGGCAACCAGGACGTCCGGCTGGCCGGCGTCACCGTGGCCGGCCGCACCGCGATCCTGCACACCATCGGCACCCTGCACGAGCGCGCCGACCGCCACCAGGCCGAGGAGGCCGCCGAGATCCGGGCCAGGGCCGAGGACCGGCTGGCGCGCGGCAGGACGCCGCGCGACGAGAGCGAGGGCAGCGGCGGCGTCCAGCGGGCGCTGGCCCGGATCTTCACCTGGTACGCCAAGCTGTTCTTCCGGGTCTCCGAGTCGGTCAGCCGCCGCCAGGAGTACGCCGCCGACCTGGCCGCCGCCCGGATCGCCGGCCGGCGGGCCACCGCGTCCGCGCTGCGCAAGATCCGCACCCTGGGCGCCGCGCAGGACTTCTACCTCCGCTCGTACGCCACCATCGGCTGGGACGCCGGCCTGCTGCCCGTGCCCGGACAGGTCTACGGCGGCCTGGCCGAGCTGCTGGCCGACCCCGGACGCCGCGCCGAGCTCGCCGCGCTCGGGCTGGACCTGCCCGAGGAACAGGCCGACCCGTACGACTCGCACCCGCCGATCGCCCAGCGGGTCGCCGCGATCGAGGCGCTGCCGGCCGACGGCCTCGAGTCCGCCGAGGACGGTGCCGGCGCGCTGGCGCTGCTGCGCGACCCCGAGCGGACCCTGGCCGCCCTGGAGGCCGCAACGCTGGCCCCGGCGGCCGCCGCCAAGCGCCGGGTCGACTGGCCCGAGCTGGTGGACCGCGGCCACCTGGCACACGCCCGCGAGGCCGGCCAGCCGATCCTGCGGGCCCTGACCGGCTCCGGTCTGCACGGCACCGTCGACGCCCTGCTGGACGCCGTCGACGCGGGCCGCGGCCCGGAGATCGCCGGCCGGCTGCCCGGCAGCGAGCGCGCCACCCCCGACGCCCTGCGCCCGGCGCTGCGCTCCGGCGTCGCCCGCCTGGCCGTGCTGGCGCTGGCCGAGGCCGGCCTGGCCCACTGGGAGCTGTCCTGGTCCGAGACGGCCGTGCTGGCCCTGCCGGACGGCATGGCCGAGGGTTTCGACGCGGCGCTGGACGCCGTGGTGGCCGACCGCCCGGACACCGCGCCGCTGCGCGCCCTGCTCACCGCGGCCGGCCTGCCGCCGGCCACCGCCTGACCGGGCGCGCCGCCCGGAATCCCGGGCGGCCGCCCGGCGTTGCACAGCACGCCACCCTCGTCCAGCCCGCAGGAGCAGGCCGTGCTGTTCAACCGCCACAAGTCCGAGCTCGTCACCGCCGACCAGGCCCTGCCCGGCCGCCCGGCGCCGGCCTTCACCCTCACCGAACCGCACACCGTCCTCGGCCACCCGCTGACCGGTCCGTACCCGGCCGGGCTGGAGGTCGCCGACTTCGGGCTCGGCTGTTTCTGGGGGGCGGAGCGGGTGTTCTGGCAGCTGCCCGGCGTGTGGACCACCCTGGTCGGCTACCAGGGCGGCCACAGCCCCAACCCGACCTACGAAGAGGTGTGCAGCGGTCGCACCGGGCACACCGAGGCGGTCCGGGTGGTCTACGACCCGGCCCTGATCTCGTACGGGACGCTGCTGAAGACCTTCTGGGAGGCGCACGACCCGACCCAGGGCTTCCGCCAGGGCAACGACGTCGGCACCCAGTACCGCTCCGCCGTCTACACCCACTCGGCCGCGCAGCAGGCCGCCGCGGAGGCCTCCCGCGACGCCTTCCAGCCGGAGCTCACCCGGCTGCGGCTCGGCCCGATCACCACCGAGATCGCCCCGGCCGGCCCGTTCTACCCGGCCGAGGCCTACCACCAGCAGTACCTCTCGGACGCCAAGAACCCGGACGGCTACTGCGGCCTCGGCGGCACCGGCGCCAGCTGCCCGGTCGGCGTGGCCAAGGCCGCGGACTGACCGGCCCCCCGGGACCTGCCGGGGACCGGCGGACGGGCGGGGGCGGGGGGCTCCGGCAGCCCGCACCCGCCCGCCGTGCGGCTCACGCCCCGGGGACGCCGTAGTGCCGGGCCTCGATCGCCTTGCCGCTGTCGGCGAACGCCTTCGCCAGCTTGTGCTTGCCGACCGTCCCGACGATGGCGCCGAGCACGTGCCCCTTGAAGTTCTTGCCCTCGCGGACCACGACGGCATCGACGTCGGTGGTGCCGTCGGGCTTGCGGGTGAAGTTGTAGGTGTGGCCCGACCGGCCGCCCCACACGTTGGAGTCGGTGGTCGTCATGACCACGTGCTCGGGGTCGGACCAGTCGTAGTGCAGCCGCTCCCAGACGCCGCCCGCGCCCTCGGTGACGTCGGCCTCGTGGGCCCCCCGCTCGTGGACCTCCAGGTACTTGTCGGAGCTGTTGCCGAAGAGCTCCGCGCGGCCCGGCCCGAAGTCGGTCAGCCCGGCGATGAACTGCTCGGGCGTGGCGGTGGTCGTCTGGTGGAAATGGATCGTGGACATCTGCGCTCCTCGGTGCTCCCGCGGGCAGGCGCCCGCCGGACCGGCCCGGGGTCCGGCCGGGGCGGGACTCCCTGCCAGCCTCTCTCCGCGCACCACCGGCTGCAACAGGCTCCCGGTGCGCGCCGCGGGCGGGCGGCGCGCACCGGGAGGTGCGCCGGAGGTGCGCGATGGGTGAGACTCAGCCGGAGCCGGAGCCGGAGCCGGTGACGCCCGGCGCCACGAAGCGGTGGTGCAGCGGGGAGAACTCGACCACCGGGTCACCGGCGACGCCCAGTTCGCCCTTGACCACCGGTCCGATCCGGGTCCCGATGAACTCCTCGCACTTGGCCTGCGACTCCCAGACGTCCACGACGTGGAAGCCGTCCGCCCCGAACCAGGCCGTGTGCAGCTGGGCGCCGTCCGGCGGCTCCTGCTCCCACCGGATCCGGCGGAGCGTCTCGTCGTACAGCTCGGGGGTGATCTCGGGCCAGTGCATGCTCATCACGACGGCCATGGCGGGTTCCTCTCCGGTGTCCGGTGTCCAGGAGCGGGCCGCACCACCCCGGCCGCGGCCGGCCGCGGCTCCGCACGACGACGCCAGGGCAGGCCCGGGCGAGCCGCAGCCGACGGGCAGCGCGGGGCGGCCGTCCGGGCTCAGGCCCGCTGTGCGGCGAGCGCCCGCAGGGCGGTGCGCTGGCTGTACGCGAGCAGGGTGACCGTCGTGGCGGCCAGCACCACCGCGAACGCCAGGTGGGCCGCCATCCCGGTGAGGGTCACCCCGGCCGCGGCGAGGACGACGTGGCTGCCGATCCGCAGCGCCAGCAGGCCGAGGGCGATCCTGCGGGTGCCGCGGCCCCGCCAGAGCGCCCTGGCCAGCTTCAGGCGCTTGCGCATCATCGTCAGCGAGACCGCGATGTTCACCACGAGCAGCGCCACCAGCGCCGGCCACACCGACGGGACGGCCTTGATCAGGTCGAACGCGGCCGAGAGCACGCCCTCGAAGGCGAAGAACCAGACCGGCAGCGCCACCGCCGCGGGGTCCTCGGCGGGGGCCGCCACGGCGGGCCGGTCCTCGGTGCGGGTGGTCGCTTCCTCGACGACGGCGTTCATGGTCTCCCCCGGTGCGATGAGGTCGGCGGGTGTGCCGACGGACCTCATCCTGTCGGCCACCGCCGGGGCCCCGGCAGGGCCGCACCGCACCGGTCCGCCATGACGGATGTCATACCGCCGGGCCGCGCCGCACCTCGTGCAGGAAGCAGCCGAAGGCGAGCGCCCGCACGTGCACCACGGCCACGTCCGGGTCGGCCAGTTCCTCGGCCACCACCTGCCGCACCTCGGCGGGTCCGGCCGCCCGGCCGCGCAGGATCCGGCCGTCGGCGTCGTAGCAGCGCACCACCCGCTCACCCTGGTGCAGGTCGCGCGGCCAGCCGCCGGCCGGGCCCGGGCACTCGCCGGCGTGGACGAACACCGGCCCGGTCTCGTCGTACGGCCCCGGGTCGGCGCCCGCCTCGGCGGCCCACCGGCGCAGCGGCGCGTACGAGAGCAGCAGGACGTCCTCGCCGGGCCTGGCCAGGGTGAGGCAGCAGCGCAACGGCGAGCCGCCCGAGGTGTCGGTGGAGCGGACGGGCGGGCGGCCCGCGTCGTCGACGGTGCGCAGGGTGCGGAGCACCTCGGGGGCGACCGGGCGCACGTCCAGGGTGGACTCTGGGGTGGTCATGTCCCCAGCCTGCCCGGGCGGCGGCCGTGGGTCCGGCGGGGTCGGCGGGGCGGGCGTCAGCTCTTCTGCGGCAGCAGGCGCTTGATGTCCTGGTAGCCGAGTCCCGCCTCGTTCATCGCCTTCACGGTGCGCTCGTCGAGGCCGAGGCCGACCAGCTCCTTGATCTGGGCGTCGGTGAGCGGTGCGGCCGGGCCGCCGTCCCCGTAGTCCTCGAAGTCGGCGTCGTCGTCGCCGGTGCCCGGGTGGGCCGGCGCCTGGCTCTGGGCGAACTTCGCGAACGCCTCGATGTCCTGCTCGGTGATGGCCTCGGCGCCGGCCGGGGCCTGCGGGGCGGCCGCCTCGCCGGTGAACGAGAGCTTCAGCGGGACGTGCAGCCCGAGCCCGGCCTGGCCCTCGAACTGCGCCAGGTCGACCGCGATCGAGGAGAGGGCGCCGCCCTTGAGGTAGAGGTCGGCCCGCAGGGTGCGGTTGGGCAGCTCGGACGAGTCGTCACCGAGGCCGGGGAACCGCTCGAGGCCGGGGAAGCCGGGGAACTTCTCGGCGGCCGGGCGGACGGCGCCCAGCACGGCCTCCATCAGCGGGCGGCTGGGCGCGTTGAGCCGGATGTGCCGGGTGCCGTCCTGGGTGCCCAGGTCGTCGAAGGTGACGTTCTTGGCGAAGGCGTCCTTGAGCGAGTCGAACATCTTCTCGGCGGTCTTCGGGTCCACCGAAGGGGCACCCTTCGGGCCGCCCGGACGGGTGGTCCCGACGCCGGCACCGACGCCGGCACCGGCACCGGCACCGGCACCGGCACCCGCGAGCTTCTCGAGCAGCGCCGGGTCGAGCGAGACCCACTGGCCGGACAGGCCGTCCTTGATGGTCTTCAGCTCGCGCGGCAGCTCGGCGGCCATCCCGCGGACGTCGGCGGCCTGCTCGCCGGCCAGCTGGGCGACGGCGTCGAGGTCGGCCTTGGCGTAGACCTTGGCGTCGACCTGACGCAGGTCCAGGTAGGTCTTGCCGCTCTTCGCGGCGAGCTGGTACTCGAAGTCGAGGTCCCGGCCCGCACCGGCCGCGGCCGCTCCGGCCGCCGGGTTCTTGAGCCCGTCCAGCTCGGCCAGCGGCTTGTCGGCGCCGAGCGCGATGCTGAGCTTGAGGTCGGCGATCTGCTGGGCGTCGGAGCGCTTCAGCGGCTCGCCGGCGGAGTCGAGTTCGGACAGCGAGACCAGCTGGTCGGCGGTGGCGTCGAGGGTGAGTTCGGCCCGCAGGCTCTTGGCCTGGCCGAGCTTGCCGAAGGCGGTGGAGACCTCCTGGGCCGCGCTGAGCTGTTCCACGGTGCCGCAGGCCGCGAGTCCGGCGGCGAGGACCACGGTGCAGGCGGTCGAGGCTATCGCCGCGCGGACGGTGCGGCGGGTGGCGGTGCTGATGGCTGTCTCCTGGGGAACGGCGGCCCGGGCGTGCGCGCTGGGCGGCAGGCGTACCGATGCGGGGTCAGCGGTCAGCAAAGCACGCGCCGGGCACCGCGGGTACCGATTTTCTACACCTCTGGCTGAGGACGGGCCCCAAGGTATACCCAGCCGCGGACGGTCCCCGGAACGGGGTCGGCCCCGGATCCGGCCGCGGGTGCGGCGGTCGGATCCGGGGCCGTTCTCCCGGTACGCGGGGAGGGCGGG
>NZ_JAIZ01000779.1:0-660 GCF_000710465.2 Kitasatospora sp. MBT63
TGCCCGACCGGGTCGGCGCCCCCGCCCCCGTGGCCGCCCCCGCCGCGGCGCCCGCCGCCGCCCCGGCCACCACCGCCGCCGGGGTGCCCTGCACCGTCGACGGCATGACCGGCCTGAGCCCCGCCCAGCTGGTGGCCTTCCTCACCGACCCGGCCGTCAGCGCCGACGGCTGCCTGTCCACCTTCCTGTGGACCTGGGACAACCGCTACGCCACCACCATGGACGACGCCCACGTCCAGGCCGTGGCCGACCGGATCACCCAGCTCGCCCCGGCCTACGACGGCACCGGCTCCGCGCACCTGGCCGAGCTGTGGACCTTCCTGCACGCCACGGTCTACTTCGACTTCAACCACGACCAGATCGACATCACCGACGCCGCCACCCTGGCCGGCGTCCAGCGGGCGGTAAACGCCTACACGGCGAACCCCCGCGCCTTCGACCGCACCGACACGGCCGCCGTCAACCTGCGCGAACTGACCATCACCGCCGGCAGCACCGGCCTGCGCCAGAACAACCTCGCCCTGGTCAAGAAGGTGCTCGCCGCGTTCGGCCCCGGCACCCAGGTGGCCGGCAGCTCCCAGTGGGGCAACGCCGCGCTCGCCGCCCTGAACGTCAACTACCTCGGCATCTACAACCAGGACCCGGCCTTCATGGCGGCGG
>NZ_JAIZ01000779.1:761-42007 GCF_000710465.2 Kitasatospora sp. MBT63
GCCTCCGCCGCCCACCTCAAGGGCACCGCCAACGAGTGGGTGGCCCGCGACGCGATGGCCGAGTACGGCCGCACCGGGCAGATCGCCGCGCTGCGCGCCGCGCTCACCGCGGACCTCGGCCCGCTGCTGGACACCACCAAGGCGGTCTTCGGCGAGTACTCCGCCCCCTGGGTCAAGGTCGTCGGCTGGGCCAACTTCTACGGCGTCTGCGCGCAGTTCGGCGTCTGCACCGCCCAGATCGAGGCCAGGCTCTTCCCGTACACCTACAAGTACGACAACGGCGCGCTCGAGGTGCACACCGCCCTCGACAAGGCCACCGTCGACCAGATGTACTACGCCAGCAAGCAGGTGAAGACGCAGTTCTTCCGGGTGCTCGGCACCGACGTGCCGCTCACCGGCGACGTCAACTCCACCCTGCACATCCACCTCTACGCCTCGCGCGCGGACTACGAGGTCTACCACCCGCTGCTGACCGGGATGGCCACCAACAACGGCGGCATCTACATCGAGAACGGCGCCACCTTCTACACCTACCAGCGCCGGGTGCCGCAGGACTCCACCCTGACCCTGGAGGAGCTGTTCCGGCACGAGTACACCCACTACCTGAACGGCCGCTGGGCCACCCCCGGCACCTTCGGTGAGCCGCGCTGGTACGACAACGACCTCACCACCGCGATGGACGAGGGCACCGCCGAGTTCTTCGACGGCTCCACCCGCGACCAGGGCGTCCTGGTCCGCAGGTCGCTGGTGGCCAAGCTCGCCCAGGACGAGGCCGCCGGCATCCCGCGGATGAGCATCAACGAGCTGATCCACGCCCGCTACACCGACACCCCGGCGTTCCACTTCTACAACTACGCCGGAACCTTCTTCGAGTTCCTGTGGCTCCAACACCCCTCGCAGCTGCGCGAGATGTACGGCTACCTGCGGGCCGACAACCCGGCCGGCTTCGACGCCTGGCGCACCCGGGTCGGCTCCGACCGCGCGCTGCAGGGCCAGTACAGCGCCTTCCTGGACACGCAGATCGCCCAGTTGTCCACCCTGTACGTCCCCAGTACCTCCTTCACCCCCAACGGGTACCTGAAGTTCGCCTACCCGGCCGAGGTGCAGTCCGCCATCGCCGCGGCCACCTCCAACACGCCGTCCTGCAAGGACAACGGTGACTGGGACAACAAGCCGATGCGGTTCGTCTGCACCGGCCGGATCACCGCCAACCTCTCCGACTCCACCAGCCCCGACGCGGTCTTCAAGGACATGTCCTCCACCGTCGACTACTTCATCCTGCAGCGCACCAAGGGCGTCGCGAACAACCTCGACGACATGAACTGCTCCTTCGGCAAGGTCGACGTGTGGACCGGCGGCAAGGCCGGCACCGCCGACTACACCTGCGAGGGCCCGCTCCGCAGGTGACAGACCCCCGGTCGGGCGCGGCGGGGAACCGTAACAGCGGGCCGCGCCCGGCCGGGTCCCACCCCGCTCCCCGCAACTCCCGTACGGGCCGGACGTCCTGACCGCTTCCGCGCCCGGCCCGTACGGGCCCACCGCCCACCCGCCCCGGAAGGCAGCCAGCACCCGTGACCGAGACGCTCAGCTGGGACGGCAGCGCGCCGCCCTCCGACCGCACCGAGACCAGCCGGCCGGTCGACACCGGACTCGCCGTACCTGGCCTGAAGGTCAGGGCCACCGCCGTCGGCGCCACCGGGGTGACCGTACGCACCACCGCCCGCGGCCCGGGCGTGGTGCTGATCGAGGCCACCGCCACCGGCCCCGACGACCGGCTGCCCACCCGGCTGCGGGTGGAGTGGCGGCTCCCGTGCACCGGGGCGAGCGCCTACTGGACCCCCGACACCGGCCACCGCTGGCTGCCGCCGTCCTGGAACCGGCCGCGCGAGGCCTCACTGCCCAAGGGCGCGCCCGTCGGCAGCCTGGTCGGCGCCGGCGACCGGGCGCTGTGCACCTTCGCCGTCGGCGAACCGGTGCTGCCGGTCTCGATCGGCGAGGGTGCGGTCGAGGAGACCGGCGAGTTCAGCTTCTGGACCGAGCACCAGGGCACCGAGCTGCGGCTGCTGCTCGACCTGAGCGGCCGCCACTTCGCCGACACCGTCCGCGCCGCAGCCGCCTGGTGGGCCGCCGAACTGCCCACCGCCCCGGTCCCCGACGCCGCCTTCGAACCCGTCTTCTGCACCTGGTACACCCTGCACCTGGCGATGACCGCGGCCGACGTCGAACGGCTGGCGGCGCTCGCCGCACCGCTCGGCTTCCGCTCGCTGATCGTCGACGACGGCTGGCAGACCGACGAGGACAGCCGCTCGTACGCCACCACCGGCGACTGGCGGCCCGCCCCGGCCGGTTTCCCCGACTTCGCCGGCCACGTCCGCCGGGTCCGCGCCCTCGGGCTCAACTACCTGCTCTGGCACGCGCTGCCGTTCGCCGGCGAACGCAGCGCCGCCGCCGGTACGCTGGCCGCCCACTCGCTGGCCCACCTGGCGAAACTGCAGACCCACGTGCTCGACCCGCGCAGCGCCACCGTCCGGGCGCACCAGGTGGAACGGCTGGCCGCCGCCGTGGAGCAGCACGGGGTGGACGGCCTCAAGATCGACTTCATCGACACCTTCGCCCGGGCCGAGGCCGCCACCGGCTCACCCGAGGCCGACTGCGACACCGTCGCCGAAGGCGTGCACCGCCTGCTCACCGACCTGGACACCCGGCTGCGCGCCACCCGGCCCGAGGTCCTGGTCGAGCACCGGCAGGACTACACCGGACCCGGCCTGTGGCCGTTCGCCACCATGGTCCGGGCCACCGACTGCCCGCACAACGCCACCGAGAACCGCACCCGCACCGCCGACCTGCGGCTCACGGCCGGCCCGCTCGCCGTCCACGCCGACCCGCTCACCTGGCACCCGGACGAGAGCCCCGAGCAGATCGCCGTCCTGTTCCAGTCGGTGCTCTTCGCCACCCCGCAGGTCTCGGTCGACCTCGCCGCCCAGCGGCCGGAGCAGCTGGCCGTGGTGCGGTTCTGGCTCTCCGTCATGCGCGAGCACACCGGCGTACTGCAGCGCGGCGAACTGCGCCCGCACCGGCCCGAGCTCGGCTACCCGCTGATCGAGGCGCGGCACGACGGCACCCTGGCGTTCGGCCGGTACGCACCGCTGCCCGCCGTCGTGACGGGGGAGTGGCACACCCTGCTGCTGGCCAACGCCGACCCGGACCCGCAGGTGCGGCTGGTCCTCGACGGCCCGCCGGGGCCGCTGACGCTGCAGGTCAGGGACTGCACGGGGGCCGTACTGAGCGAGGAGGCGCGGACGCCGGACGGACCGGAGCTGGTGGTCCGGGTGCCGACCGGCGGTCTGCTGACGGTCCGTCGCGGCCGGTAGCGGGGCCTCCCGGCGGACCGAGCCCCGCCCGGTGGGCCCTGTCCCGGCGGCGCGGCCGGGACAGGGCCCACCCGTCGTCAGACCTCCAGGTCGGCCTCGATCCGCTTCAGCTGGTGGCGGGCCATCGCCAGGTTGGCCCGGCCCTTGTCCAGCGCCAGGTACAGGAACAGGCCCTTGCCGGAGCGGCTGGTCAGTGGCCTGATCAGGTGGTACTGGCTGCTGAGCGAGATCAGGATGTCCTCGATGGCCTCCTTGAGATTGAGCATCTCGATCGCCCGGACCTTCGCCCGCACCACGTCCGTATTGCCGGCCGCGGCGACGTTCAGGTCCAGATCGGGCGAGCCGCCGATGGTGCCCAGCGCCATACCGCTGTTGTAGTCGACCAGTGCGACACCGATAGTGCCGTCGATCGAGTTCATGATGTCCTTGAGAGCGGCGTCGGTGCTTGCCATGGTGTCCTCTTTCCTTGGATTTCTTCCGGTGGTGTGGTTGGTGCAGTGGTCCGGGGCCGGGCGGGCCGGGTCAGTCGCGCTCGTGGCGCTCCAGGGCCGCGTCGGTGATCGCCGCGATCCGCCCGCCCGCCCGGCGGGCCTCCAGGTGCAGCCGGCCGATGTTGGCGTCCGGCCCGGCGAGCAGGGTCAGCACCACGAAGGCGCCGGCCGCGTAGGTCGCCGTGTAGCCGGAGTCCCCCCTGGTCAGCAGCTCGCGGAAGCCGCCCTGACCGGTCGCCTCGGCGAGCCGGGCGCCGATCCCGAGTGCGGCCGCGGTCAGCGCGGCGACCCCGGAGGGCTCCAGGTCGGTGGTGTCGTGGGCGACCACCAGACCGTCGATGGTCGCCACCAGGGAGCCGGTCAGGTGCGGGACCCTGGCCCGCAGCCCGCGTAGCTCGGTGAGCACCTCGGGCTCGGCCAGCACTTCGGGGTCGATCAGGATGGGAGGCCGGCGGCCGGTGAACTGTCGCAAGGTGCGCTTCATGACTCGGTCGGGCGGACGGAACGGACGGGTGGAACACTCACAGTCGGGCCTCCAGGCCGGCTCGGATCCTGAGCAGCAGGGCGACGTGCGGATCTGACGGGTCGTAGGGCAGAGCGGTGGCGACCGCCGGGTGGACGGCCACCGGTGCGGCGGCGGGTACGGCTACGGCCACCGGGACCGGTACGGCCACCGCGACCGGTACGGCCTGTGGTGCGGCGTGCCGCGGCCGGGTGGGGAGCAGCACCTGCGGGGGGCCGACGGGCACGGCCGGGCGCATCGCCGTCCGCGGCGGTGGAACCGTCGGGATCGGTGGGATCGCCGGGATCGGCGGCGCGGTGGACTCGATCAGCCCGCCGGCCGCCAGGTGCCGGATGTCCAGCACCGTGCCGAAGGCCGAACGGCCCAGCAGCAGCGCGATGTCGGCCGGGGTCCGGTGGCCGTCGGCGGCGTCCAGGACGGCCCGGCGGCGGCGGGAGCAGGCGGTGGGAACGGCACCCGGGCGGCGGCGCACGGCGGCGGCGTCCAGCTGCGGGCACGGCCAGACCCGGTCCAGCAGGGCCCGGCGGCGGCCGACGGCGGCCCGCAGCTCCCGTACGGACATCGGCCGGGCCAGCGTGAACTCGGGCCGGGCGGCGGCCGAGAAGCGGATCTCGCCGCCGTCCTGGGCGAGCGCGAAGAAGGCGGCGTCCAGCACGGCGGTCAGCTGGCACAGCTGGAGCTCGCTGCGGCTCACCCGGCCCGAGCGGACCAGCTGTTCGGCCATCGGCAGGCCGGTGGCGAGGTGGCCGGCCCACTCGGCGGCGGAGAGCCGGCCGCAGCCGGTGAGCAGCGCCTCGACGCTCGCGGCGGCCGGGCTCTCGGCGTGCACCACGTATCCGTCCACCAGGTGGAGGGTTCCGGCGGCGCCGGCCATGGTGCCGTCGGCGCGCTGGGCCGCGAGGTCGGTCAGGGCGGTTTCGAAGACCGTGGCGGGGGAGCAGCCGGAGCGGCGCCGGCGGGGCAGGCGCTGGGCGGCCAGCGTCGCGGGCATCAGTCGAGCACCAACTGTTCGGCGATGGCGGCCAGTCTGAGTCTGGACATCGCCAGGTTGGCGCGGTCGCGGTCGAGCCGCAGGTACAGGATGAGGTTGCTGTCGAAGTCGGTGTCGAGGAAGCGCACCAGGTGGTAGGTGCCGGCCGAGCTGAGGATGACGTCCTCGGCCGGGGCGGTGCCGGAGGCGGGGTCGGCGAAGGAGGCGCTCTGGGTCACCGCTCTGGCCAGTTCGGTCGCGTCGGCGGCGCCGACCTCGTGGTCACCGCCCGGGCCCTCCCCGGCGGTGCCCAGCGCGAGCCCGCTGGTCCAGTCGACCAGGCTGACGCCGAGCGCACCCGGCACAGCCATGGCCTCGGTAAGGCAGTCATCGATCCCCGGCACCGACACGCACCCCTCCTGCGCACCCGTGGGGGGTGCGCGCCCGGCACCGCGCTCACTGGCGGTAACCTGTTCGGAGCGCAACGCTAACCCCCAACGTTCGAGCGCGGGCCGGAATCCGTCATATTCGTCTGGCATATGCCCGAATCTGTTAGGGTCACCGGCCGTTTCTGTGCGGAGGACCGGCCGGTCCCCGCCCGGCCCCGCGGGGTGTCCGGCGGCCCGTGCCGTCGGCGAACCCGTAGGGCGGGGGCGGCAGTTGGGATCCTGGTAGGCTCCGGGCGGTGGCCGAAACCGCGGGCCGCGCCGGGCGCTACAGTGCGGCGAGGTACGCCCGTACGGTGTCGTGCGCGCCGGGGCCGGCCGGGACGGTGAGGGCCACGTGGTTGTCCGGCCGCACCAGTACCAGCGCGTCACCCTCGATCCCGTACGCCCGGCGGACGTGGCTGTCCGGGTCCGCCGCGCTCCCGGGGCCGGCCGCCAGCGCGAGCGGACGGACGTGCGGGGCGAGCCCGGTGAGGGCCGGGCGGCTGTCCGGGCCGAAGCCGAGCAGGGTGAAGTGGCTGCCGGCGAAGGTCTCGAAGAGCCGCGTCGGGGTGCCGTCCGGCGCGGTGTACGGCGCGTCGGGGGCCCGGTCGCCGGCCCGCAGCGGGCCGCCCAGCAGGTCCTCGGCGAGTGAGCTGTCGCGGTACCCGATGGTCAGACCGCTGGTGTCGGTGAGCCGGCCGGCCTCCACCCCGACGCCGGGGGTCCGCACGCCCTCGGCCACCGCGGCCATGCCCGCACTGCTGACGCCCAGCGTCCAGGCCGCGACCGGCAGCCGCTCCTCCTGGTAGGTGTCCAGCAGGCCGGGGCCGGCCAGGCCGGTCAGCACGTGGCCGAGCTTCCAGCCCAGGTTCCAGGCGTCCTGGATGCCGGTGTTCATGCCCAGGCCGCCCGCGATCGGGTGGACGTGGGCGCTGTCCCCGGCGAGCAGCACCCGGCCGACCCGGTAGCGGTCCACCATCCGGACGTTGACCCGCCAGGTGGTCAGCCAGGTCGCCCGGGACAGCCGGATGTCGCGGCGGCCGGTGCGCTGCTCGACCAGCCGCTGGAAGCTCTCCAGCGAGGGCGGCAGCGGGGCGCCGTCGGCGTCGACCTCGGGTGTGGCCTGCAGCTGCCAGACGGACTCGCCCGGGAACGGGCAGAGCATCAGCGCGCCCTCCGGGCCGAACCACTGGTGCCAGGCGTCGGGCTCCAGGCCCGCCACCTCGACGTCGCCGACCACCAGCGCGAACTCCGGGTCGCTGGTGCCCTCGAGCGGGATGCCGAGCTGCTTGCGCACCGTGCTGCGGCCGCCGTCGCAGCCCACCAGGTGGTCGGCGGTGAGGGTGCGGCCGTCGGCGAGCAGGACCCGCACCCCGTCCGGGCCCTGCTCGAACCGGTCGAGGCGGCTGTCGAGTTCGACCTGTCCGCCCAGCTCGGCGAGCAGCTCGCGCAGGGCGCCCTCGACCTTCCACTGCGGCAGGAACAGGCCTGTCGGGTAGGGCGTGCCGGGCGTCGGCCGGGCGTCCGCGTAGGGGTCGGTGTCGGCGATGAACTCGCCGCCGAAGTACTTGCGGAACGGCAGATGGGTCCGGCCCCCGGCGGTCAGCCGGTCGAGGATCCCGAGGTCGGCCAGGGCCTCCTGGCTGCGCGCGTTGAGGGTCTTGCCGCGGGAGCCGGTGGCGAAGGCCGCCGCCTGCTCGAGCACCCGGACCCGGACGCCCTGCCGGGCCAGGCAGCAGGCCAGGGTCAGCCCGGTCGGTCCCGCTCCCACGATCCCCACGGTCTTCATCGGAGTCTCCCTCTCGTCGGTCGTGCCGTGTTCCTCCGCATCTCCAGAGAACCGCAACCGAGGAAGAAATGCAACTGAGTAACAAAAGTATCCGAGTTATGCTTGGTCCATGACCGATGAGCCGGAGGGACTGCGAGCCCTCAAGAAGCAGCGCACCCGGCAGGCGATCGCCGACACGGCGATCGGACTGTTCCTGAGGAACGGCTTCGACCGGGTGTCGGTGGCGGAGATCGCCGCCGCCGCAGAGGTCTCCAAGCCGACGCTGTTCCGCTACTTCCCCACCAAGGAGGAGCTGGTCCTGCACCGGATGGCCGACCACCTCGGCGAAGCCGCCCGGGTGGTGCGCGAGCGGCCGGCCCCGCTCACCCCGCTGGCCGCGCTGGAGCGCCACCAGCTGGAGCGGCTGGCCGCGCACGACCCGGTCACCGGCCTGTGCGAGGAGCCCGAGGTGCTCGCCTTCATGCGGCTGGTCTACGACACCCCGAGCCTGTCCTCGCACCTGCTGGACTACATCGGGCACGACATCGACGCGCTGGCAGCCGCGCTCGCCGAGGCGCTGCCGGGTGCGGGCGCACTGGCGCCGCGGCTGGTGGCGGTGCAGTTCATCGGTGTACGGCAGGAGCTGGCGAGGCTCAACTGGCAGCGCCTGGACGGCGGCACCCCGGTCGAGCAGGCGCACCGGCTGGCGGTGGCCGAGACCGTCGAGGCGGTCGCCCTGCTGCGGGGCGGCGCGGGCGGCCGCGGGTTCTGAGCGGGTCTGCCGCGCGCATGCCGAAGCGCGGGCATGCCGAAGAGGGGTGCCGGGGGTCTCCCGGCACCCCTCCCCGGGGTGGTGCGTCCGACCGGCCCGGATCAGGCGGCCGGGCCGACCTTGACGGTGGTCAGCTTGCCGCCCTGGGTCTCGCGGACGACCTCGATCTTCGTGTTGGTGTTCGGCACCTTCACGCCCAGCTGCGGTGCGGCCGGGTTGTAGTAGTCACCGGTGCGGTCGTTGAAGGCCGGCACGGCGGGCTTGGCCGGGAACTTGGTCACCGCGCTGACGTTGTGCAGCTGGAACGCGGTGGTCGGCTTCAGTGAGAAGGGCGCGTCGTAGCTCTGCATCCGGCCGTTGACCGCGGTGCCGCCGTTGAAGTAGTTCACCTCCGGGTGCGCGTCGACCGGCAGGATCAGGCCGCCGCCGAGGTGGTCCTTGGTGTTGTTGTCCTCGTAGGCGGTGTCCCACAGCCAGACCAGGACGCCCTCCTGGTACGGGTAGGTGTCGATGATGTTGGCCTTGCCCCAGATCCCGGAGTACCCGAAGTTGTACGGGCCGGTCTTCAGGTAGGCGCCGTAGCCGACGTAGCGGCGGTTCTCCACCAGGTAGGCGCGCGGGTGGTCCTTGACCGCGTCCTTGCCCTTGATGACCGAGAAGCCGGTCAGCGTCCAGCCCTGGCCGCCGCTCTCGGCGCCGTCCTCGACCAGTCGCACGCCGTCGGCGGTGACGGTGACCGCGTCGATCAGGGCGCCGCGGCCGTGGGTGTTGCCGTCCGAGGTGACGTGGAAGCGGACCTGGACCTGCTGGCCGAGGTAGGCGTCCAGCGGGATGTGCAGCTTGGTCCAGGCGTTGGAGGTACCGGTCAGGCCCGGGGTCAGCGCGGTGGTGTTGCCGATCGGCGCGCCGTCGACGGTGCCGTGCAGCGAGGTCCAGGTCTTGCCGCCGTCGGTGGATGCGTCGACCGACAGGAAGTCGTAGTCCTGCTCGACGTCGTACCAGGCGGAGGCGTCCAGGGCCGCGGAGGCACTGCGGCCGCGCAGGTCGACCGTGCGGCTCAGCGAGGCGTCCATGTTGTCGCCGGTGTCGCTCCACCACTGGGCCGCGCCCTCGGCCGGGACGGCCAGGCTGGTGGTGGTCTGCGACGGCGGCAGGTGCACCAGCACAGCCTGGGCCTGGTCGGTGTTGTAGCCGCTGACCCCCAGGGCGTGGCTGGAGCGGGTGGCGGCCTGCGCCTCGTCGTAGTTGAGCCAGCCGAGTTGCAGCTTGCTCCAGGCGTCGAGGTCACCGGGGAACTCGCCGGTGGTGTTCTTGCCCTTGCCAAGGTAGGAGGCGGAGGACATCAGCGACCAGAAGTTGACGGCGTTGTCGCCGCCGTTGGTCGGGTAGAGGTCCGGCAGGCCCAGGTTGTGGCCGTACTCGTGGGAGAACAGGCCGACGCCGCTGTTCTCGCCCGCCTGTACGTAGTCGTAGACGTACAGGCCGGTGTCGCCGACCGGCGCGCCGCCGATCCGGTTGCCCTCGGGGCCGGTCTGCCCGGTCGGGTCGGGCAGGTCCCAACTGCGGTGCGCCCACAGCGCGTCGGCGCCCTGCGCGCCGCCGCCCCAGGTCTCGTCGACGCCGGCGTGCACCACGATCACATTGTCGAGGTAGCCGTCCGGCTCGTTGAAGTCGCCGTCCTTGTCGTGGTCGTAGCGGTCCTGGACGTCGTACTGGGCCAGCTCGGCCTTGACGTCGGCGGGGGTGCGGCCCTTGGCGATCTCGCCGTCGTACCAGGCCTTGGTGGCGTCCCTGATGAACTCCTGCGCCTGGGTCCAGGCGCCGCTGCCCTGCGGGCCCTTGTTGCTGCCGTAGCGGGCCTCGTTGTACGGGACGGTGACCCAGTCGCTGACCGTGCCCTCGATGTCGTACCGGCCCGAGGACTGGGTGCGGTAGTAGTTGCGGACCGAGTTGGCGCCGGGGGAGTCGTCGAAGAACATCTGCTGGTAGAAGTCGCGACCGAAGTCGTTCTTCCAGAAGGTGTGGGTGTCGTCCTTGCCCGGCTGCGGGATGGCGTTGTGCTGCGGGCCGGGGGTGCCGCCGTAGCGCGGCTGGCCGTTGTAGAGAGTCGAGTTGTCGACCTCGTTGCCGAACTGGGCGAGGATCACGAAGACCTTGTCCTTGCGCTGCTGCGCGAGCTGGACGTAGTCGTTGCCGATCTTCACCTGGGCGGGCGTGGTGCCCGCCGAACTCCTGGCCACGGCACCGCTGTTGACCTGTTCGAGGGCGAGGCCGCGGAGCGCCTGGCGCTTGCGCTCCTGCGGTGACAGGTCCTGCTGCGGGCCCTCCTGGCCGTCGGCGGCCTGGGTGCCCGCGGAGGCCGGCTGGCCGGCCACGGTGACGGGTGCGGCGGGGCGGGCGTAGGCGGGGGTCGCCAGCATGGTCGCGGCTATCGCGCCGGTGCTGAGGGCGGCAGCGAGGGCCGCGGGGATTCTGCGCAACTGACCGGTCCTTTCCGGACGGGGGTGGTCGGGTGAGCGGGCGTAATATTTCACATGTCATCGGTCACATGGAAGGGTTGTGACTGCCGTCACCCGGGGTGTGCGATCCGCGACGGTCCGCGGTCAGGCCAGCGCGGTGCGCAGGAAGTCCAGCTCCAGGGCCGCGAGTTGCTCCATCACCCCACCCGCCGTCAGGTGGCTGACGCCCGGCAGCGTGAGCAGGCTGTGCGGGCGTCCGGCCCGCACCAGAGCCTCGGACAGCAGCAGGCTGTGCGCTGGGTGCACGTTGTCGTCCGCCAGGCCGTGGATCAGCAGCAGCGGTCGGGACAGCGCCGCGGCGTCCTCGATCAGGCAGTCGGCGAGGTAGCCCTCCGGGTTGTCCTGCGGCAGGCCCAGGTAGCGCTCGGTGTACGCGGTGTCGTACAGCCGGAAGTCGGTCGGCGGGGCCCCGGCACTGGCGGCGTGGAAGACGTCGGGGCGGCGCAGCACGGCCAGCGCCGCGAAGTAGCCGCCGTACGACCAGCCGCGCACCCCGACCCGCCCGAGGTCGAGGTCCGGGTGGCGCTCGCCGAGCGCCGCCAGCGCCGCGACCTGGTCCTCGATCGCGACCGCGGAGAACCGCCGGAAGATCGCCCGGGCGAACTCCGGTGACACGAACGGCGTGCCGCGGTTGTCGGTGGTGACCACCGCGAAGCCCTGGTCGGCCCACCACTGCCGCTGCTGCCAGCGGCGCGGCTCGTTGGCCACCGCCTGCGCCCCCGGACCGCCGTAGACGTCCAGCAGGACGGGCAGCCGTTGCCCGGCGACGTGGGCGCGGGGGTACACCACCGCGGTGGGCAGGCCGCGTTCGGTGACCCGGGCGAGCTGGGGGACGACCCGGTACGGCAGCGGCTCGGCGTGGTCGGTCAGCGGGATCTCCGCGCCGCGGAAGCGGATCCGGCGGTGGATGCCGTCCGGGGTGGCGGAGGTGAGCAGCAGGCTCTCGCCGCCCGCCGTCGCGGAGTGCACACCGGGACCGTCGGTGAGCCGTTCGGCGCCGCCGCCGTCCGGGTCGATCAGGTAGACGTGCTGGTCGGCCGGCTGGTCCTCGCCCGCCTCGACCAGCAGCCGGCCGCCCAGCCGGCCGACCACCCGGCGGATCTGGAGGTGCCTGGGGCCGAGCGGCTTGCCGTCCAGGGCGAGCGAGCGGGCCGTGCCGTCCGGGGTGTCGGCGGCGGTCAGCAGCCGGCCGCCGTCCAGCCGGGCCGGGGTGCCGGGCAGGTCGTCGACCCAGAACGCGTCGGTGGTGCGGGAGAGTTCCGTGGTCGTGCCGGTCACCGGGTCCGCGCCGAGCAGCAGCACCCGCTGCTGCAGCCGGTCGGCGACGGTGAGCAGGATCTCGCCGTCGCCCTCCCAGCCGGCCGCGGTGACGTACGGGAAGGTGTCGGCGTCCCAGCGCAGCCGGACCCGGTGGCCGTCCAGGGTGAGCACCCAGAGCTGGACGTCCGCGTTGGGGCCGCCCGCCTGCGGGTAGGCGAACGACTCCGGTGCCAGGTCGGGGTGCGCCGGATCGGCGAAATGGCGTGCGGGCAGGGCGGATTCGTCCACCCGGGCGGCCAGGACGGCGCCGCCGTCCGGGCGCCACCAGTGGCCGCGGGTGCGGCCGAGCTCCTCGGCGGCGGCGAACTCGGCGACGCCCCAGACGGCGCCGTCCGCCGGGCTGAGCGGGCCGCCCGGGTGCAGGGCGGGCGCCGGGGTGAGGTGCAGGGCGCCGTCGCTGACGTAGGCGACGCGCCGGCCGGTGGCGTCCGGACGCGGGTCGAAGGCCGGTCCCGCGGTGGGGAGTTCGACGGTGACGCGGTCCGTGGTCGAGGTGCTGAACAGCCGGCCGTCCAGGGTGAAGACGGCCGTCGACAGGTCGGCGGTGGCGGCGAAGGAGCCGATGCCGGGCGCCCACAGCCGCAGCCGCTCGCGCAGCCGCCGTTCCAGGGCGGGCAGGTCGGCCAGGTCTCCGGTGCGCTGCGGGACCAGCGCCACCGGGTCGGCGACCAGCTGTTCGCGGCGGGTCGTCAGGTCGAGCAGCCACAGCCGCTCGACCGGGTCCTGCGGTCCGGTGGAGCGCAGGAACAGCAGCCGGGTGCCGTCCGAGGAGAAGACGGCCGCGCGCGGGGAACCATGGGTGAAGCGGCCGGTGCGGGCGCTCAGGGCGAGGAAGGGGTCGGTGTGGGTCACGGGCACCGATGCTTGCCCCGGGGCGGGCCGCTCGGCTAGAACTATGCAGTGTGAAATGTCACACATCAATAGCGCCCCGATGATGGAGCCTCGATGACCCTGCCCCCGGTGACATCCCCGGCACCGACACCGCCCCCCGCACCCCTGCCCGGCACCCAGGCCCTGTTCACCCTCGACCCCTCGGTCGCCCACCTCAACCACGGCTCGTACGGGGCTGTGCCGATGCCGGTCCAACGCGCCCAGGCCAGGCTGCGGGCCGAACAGGAACAGGACCCGGACGCCTTCTTCGCCGACCTCCCGGACCGGATCGCCCGCGCCCGCGCCCGGATCGCCGCCTCGCTCGGCGCCGAGCCCGACCGGATCGCGCTGCTCACCAACGTCACCGAAGGCGTCGCGGTGGTCCTGGACTCGCTCCCGCTGGCGGACGGCGACGAGATCCTGGTGACCGACCACGGCTACGGGGTCGTCAACGACGCCGTCCGCCGCCGGGCCGCCGAGTGCGGCGCCCGGGTCCGCACCGTACGGCTGTCGCTGCACACCCCCGACGCCGAGGCCGTGCAGGCGCAGGTGCTCGCCGCGGTGGGGGAGCGCACCCGAGTCGCCGTCCTGGACCTGGTCACCTCGCCGACCGCCCGGGAGATCGCCGCCCGCCCGCTGCTGGCCGAACTCGCCGCCCGCGGTGTGATCACCGTGGTGGACGCCGCCCACGCCCCCGGAATGCTGCCGGTCCAGCTCGGCGCCGGGGCCGGCGGAGCCGACTTCTGGATCGGCAACCTGCACAAATGGGCCTTCGCCCCGCGGGCCACCGCCGTCCTCGCGGTCGGCGGCGCCTGGCGCCGCCGGATCAGGCCGCTCACCGTCTCCTGGGAGCACGACCGGGGCTTCCCGGGCCGGGTCGAGTGGCGCGGCACCTGCGACTACACGCCCTGGCTGGCCGCCCCGACCGGCTTCGCCCTGCTCGAACAGCTCGGCGCGGACCGTGTCCGCGCCCACAACGAGGCACTCGCCGACCACGGCGCCCGGCTGCTCGCCGACCACGCCGGGCTGCGCCCGCTCGCCGCCATGCCGGGCCTGGCCATGCGCGCACTGCGGCTGCCGCCCGGCACCGCCGAGAGCGAGCACGCCGCGAAGGCGCTGATGGTCGTGGTCGCCCGCCGGCTGCACACCAGGATCGCGGTCCGTCCGTGGCCGGGCGGCGGGGTCCTGCGGATCAGTGCCCAGCTGTACAACCGGCCCCAGGAGTACCTGGAGCTGGCCACCGGCCTGAAGGAACTGATCGCCCGCTAGGCACGGTCGGACCCGGCACGGTCGGACCCGGCACGGGCGGACCCGGCACGGGCGGACCCGGCACGGGCGTGCCGCGGACGCCCGGTGTCCGGTCGCGGGCCGGCGACGGCACGGCGGTCGAGGTGGTGGCGGGTCCGGAGGCGGGGTCCGGGCGGCTCCGGGCGGACCGGTCGGCCGCGCGGAGTTCGGCCAGCAGGGCGCCCTGGTCGGTGAGGAGTTCGGTGAGGATCCGGCGGGCGGCCCGGAGCAGGTCGGCGACGTCGGCGCCGGCCAGTGCGTAGATCACCGTCGAGCCCTCGCGGGTGGCCGTCACCAGGCGGGCGCGGCGGAGCTGGGCGAGTTGCTGGGAGAGGCTGGAGGGTTCGACGTCCAGCTCGGCGAGCAGGTCGCGGACGGGCGTGGGGCCGGCCTGCAGCAGTTCGAGCACCCGGATCCGGACCGGGTGGCCGAGTATCCGGAACAGTTCGGCCTTGGCCTGGTGCAGCGGCAGAGGCACCCCGCTCCCCCCTCCGCGCGTCGCTCCCTCGGCCGGTCACTGGTCCCACCCGCGGGGTCAGACCTCCAGCTGGGCCTCGATGCGCTTCAGCTGGTGCCGGGCCATCGCGAGGTTGGCGCGCGAGCGGCTGAGCGCCAGGTAGAGGAAGAGCCCGCGGCCGGTCTGCGTGGTGAGCGGCCGGATCAGGTGGTACTGGCTGCTCAGGCTGATCAGCATGTCCTCGATCTCGTTGTCGTGCAGGTTGAGCATCTCCATGGTGCGCATCTTCGCGCGGACCACGTCGGTGTTGCCGGCGGCGGCGACGTTGAGGTCGAGCTCGGTGTTGTCGCCGAGCGTGCCCATCGCCATGCCGCTGCTGTAGTCGACCAGCGCGACGCCGATCGCGCCCTCGATGGTCATGGCGTCCTTCAGCGCGGTCTCCAGAGTCGCCATCGCAGCCTCCTGCAGGTCATTCCCGCGCCGCGGTGGCGAGGTGAATGCTCCGACTGTAGGAAGCGCACCGCCGACCCCGGCCGGATGATCGGAACTGGCCCGCTGCGGTCACATCCTGACCGTCCGATGGTCGTCAGTGACGGTATGCAGACTTTTGCAACTCGGGATCTGAATGATCGGGCACCGACCTCACCCCTGCGCCACCAGCTGCGCGGCCAGCCGCAGCGAGTCCTCCTGCTGGCTCCTGGCGGCGCGCAGCAGCTCCTCGTGACCGTCCATCAGGGAGCGCTGGTACGCGGACTCGACGGCGAACCAGATCCCCACCAGATTGGTCCGGCGCTTGCACCCGACATCCGCGACCGCCGCCGCCAGCCCGGCCGGCGAGGCGAACGCCCCCTGGTCCAGCCCCAGTTCGGCCTGCGGGCTGACCGGGTTGCGGGCGTGGTAGCCGTGTTCGGCCATGCAGGAGGTCCACTGCTCGGTGGCCTTGACCACCCGGCTGTCCTGCCGGGAGCGGTCGTACCCCTCGGCGTCCATGTCCTGCACCTTCATCGGGTCGACGGAGGCCGCGGTCGGCGCCCACAGCCGCAGGTACGCCTCCCGCCGGCAGCCGCCGATCGGCACCTTGACGCCGTTGACCTCGCCGTCACCGGCGCCGGAGCGCTCCGCCTCCTCCTGGCTGCGCGGCATGGTCTTGGCGTCGGCCCGGCCGGTGCCGCCCAGCACCAGCGTCTCCGCCGGGTCCATCGAGGGCATCGGCGGCTTCTGCGGCCGGTCCTCCTCGTGCGTGCTGTAGCCGGAGGCGGCCGCGGCCGCCTCGTCGTACAGCCCGTAGCGGCGGGCGTTCTCGGCCTCGGCGGGCGGCGCCTCGGGCAGGTCGGGCACCCGGAAGCGGAAGCCGTACCGGCTCATGCACTGGTCGGTGAGGATCCGCTGGGCGCTGTCCAGCCGGTGCAGCTGCTCGGCGTCAGGGATGTAGTCCTGGAGCGGCAGCCGCAGCGCGCTCGCGTCCGCGGGCGTCGGCACGGCGGTCACCGCCGGCTCCGCCGCCGACCCGCTGCCACAGGCCGTCAGCAGGACGGCGGCGGCGGCGAGCACCACGGGCAGGGAGGTCCGGGTGGTCTGCGGCCGGCTCGGCACATTCTCTCCAGGGGGACGTCGGGTTCGGCAACGGCGGGGGACGGGATGTGCCGCCCGGCGCGGGCCGGGCGGCATCGGCGGTACGGGGTCGGCGGTACGGAGGTCAGCCCGTGTAGTACGCGGACGAGACCTGGCGCCGGAAGGTGCTGGAGGCGTTGGACATCACGCCCGGGCTCACCCAGCCGTGCCGGCCACCCCGGTTGGCGTCGGTGTAGACGTGCCAGGTGTAGCTGTCGTTGTTCCAGTAGGACTCGTTGCGGTCGTTCGGGTTCCCGCCGTACACCGGCCAGCTGAGGTAGCCGAAGTTGTCCTTCGAGGTGTAGAGGTCGAGCACCATCGCCGTGGTGTCAGGTCCGCTGTACAGCGAGAACTCGCCGTTGTCCGTCGTGCCGTTCAGCTCGGTGGCGGTGGCCGTGGCGGCGCCGGTCAGGCCGAGCACGGCGGCGGTGGCGAGGGCGAGGAGGGCCGTGATCAGGCGGTGCGGGAGCCGGTGGCGGTTGGCCAGCATGCGGCTTGCCTCTCTGGGAGTGGTCGGGGAGTAGGCGGTGCGTGAGTCCTGTGCCTGGAACCTCGTACCGGGACAGTGGACCAGCCCTGTGACTCGCTGCACAGGCTCGATTGCGCCACGTTGCCGAACGGCTGGCCGATTTCGTGTCGACAAACCGCTAAAAACGCAGCAAGGCCCGCCATGCTCCCGGAGCGTGGAAAAACGGTGCTATCGATGTCAGTCCCGGCGGGTAATCTCAGGCTGAGATGCTCGATCACCACACCACCCACCACACCAGCTGCGCCCCGACGGCCTCCCAAGCCCCGGCCCCGCAGCCGCAGGCGTCGCCGTCTGCGCGCCCGTCCCGCCCCTCGGGGCCGTCCGCCCGCGGGAAGAAGAGGTGACGCCGATGAACAGCGCCATGCCGGGCCGCAGCGACCAGCTCGGTGACCAGGAGCAGCTCAGCCCCGCCGAGGCCTACCAGGCCGCCCGGCGCCGGGCCGAGGTGCAGGCGACCGCCCTCCACGGCTTCCAGGAGCTGTACGACTTCCCGCTCGACCCCTTCCAGCTGGAGGCCTGCGAGGCCGTCGAGGCCGGCCAGGGCGTCCTGGTGGCGGCCCCCACCGGCTCCGGCAAGACCATCGTGGGCGAGTTCGCCGTCCACCTGGCGCTGGCCGGCGGCCGCAAGTGCTTCTACACCACCCCCATCAAGGCCCTGTCGAACCAGAAGTTCGGCGACCTGGTCAAGCGCTACGGCGCCGACAAGGTCGGCCTGCTCACCGGCGACAACTCGGTCAACGGCGACGCCCCCGTGGTGGTGATGACCACCGAGGTGCTGCGCAACATGCTCTACGCGGGCTCGCGCGCCCTCGACGGCCTCGGCTACGTGGTGATGGACGAGGTCCACTACCTCGCCGACCGCTTCCGCGGCGCGGTCTGGGAAGAGGTGATCATCCACCTCCCGGAGTCCGTCACCCTGGTCTCGCTCTCCGCCACCGTCTCCAACGCCGAGGAGTTCGGCGACTGGCTCGACACCGTGCGCGGCGGCACCAAGGTGATCGTCTCCGAGCACCGCCCGGTCCCGCTCTGGCAGCACGTGATGGCCGGCAACCGGATGTACGACCTGTTCGCCAGCCCCGACCGCGACGGCCGCCCCAAGGACGCCCCGCGCAACCCGGCCAAGGCGGTCAACCCCGAACTGGTCCGGCTCGCCCGCTCCGAGCAGGACCGCGGCGGCCGCGACCGGTTCGCCAAGGGCCGCGGCCGCTCCATGCCCACCGGCCGCCCCACCCGGATCTGGACCCCCGGCCGGGTCGACGTGATCGAACGCCTCGACGCCGAGGGCCTGCTCCCCGCCATCACCTTCATCTTCAGCCGGGCCGGCTGCGAGGCCGCCGTCCAGCAGTGCCTCACCTCGGGCCTTCGGCTCAACCGGGAGGCCGACCGGGCCGTGGTCCGGGAGATCGTCGAGCAGCGCTGCGCCGACATCCCCGACGAGGACCTGCACGTGCTCGGCTACTTCGAGTGGCTGGACGGCCTGGAGCGCGGCATCGCCGCCCACCACGCCGGCATGCTGCCGAGGTTCAAGGAAGTGGTCGAGGAGCTCTTCGTGAAGGGCCTGGTCAAGGCGGTCTTCGCGACCGAGACCCTCGCCCTCGGCATCAACATGCCCGCCCGCTCGGTGGTCATGGAGAAGCTGGTCAAGTGGAACGGCGAGACCCACGCCGACGTCACCCCCGGCGAGTACACCCAGCTCACCGGCCGGGCCGGCCGCCGCGGCATCGACGTCGAGGGCCACGCCGTGGTGCTCTGGCAGCGCGGCCTCGACCCGGAGGCCCTGGCCGGGCTGGCGGGCACCCGCACCTACCCGCTGCGCTCCTCGTTCCGCCCGTCCTACAACATGGCCGTCAACCTGGTCGGCCAGTTCGGCCGGCACCGCTCCCGGGAACTGCTGGAGACCTCCTTCGCGCAGTTCCAGGCCGACCGCTCGGTGGTCGGCATCGCCCGCCAGGTCCAGCGCAACGAAGAGGGCCTGGACGGGTACCGCGAGTCGATGACCTGCCACCTCGGCGACTTCGACGAGTACATGGCGCTGCGGCACGCCCTGCGCGAGCGGGAGAACGAACTCGCCCGCGAGGGCAGCAGCCAGCGCCGGGCCGCCGCGATCCAGTCCATCGAGCAGCTCAAGCCGGGCGACGTGATCCACGTGCCGACCGGCAAGTTCGCCGGCCTCGCCCTGGTCCTCGACCCCGGCCTGCCGCCGGTCAGCCGCTCACCGCGGACCAGCCGCCACCCCGACTACCAGGACGGGCCCCGCCCGGTGGTGCTCACCGCCGAACGGCAGGTCAAGCGGCTCGCGATGATCGACTTCCCGCACCCGGTCCAGGCGCTGGAGCGGGTCAAGATCCCCAAGTCCTTCAACCCGCGCAGCCCGCAGTCCCGCCGCGACCTCGCCTCCGCCCTGCGGACCAAGGCCGGCCACCTGGAGCCCGAGCGGTACCGCAAGGGCCGCGCCGCCGCCGCCGACGACGAGGTCATCGCCCGGCTGCGCGGCGAACTGCGGCAGCACCCCTGCCACGGCTGCGACGAACGCGAGGACCACGCCCGCTGGGCCGAGCGCTACCACCGCCTGCACCGCGACACCGAACTGCTGGAACGCCGGATGCGCTCGCGCACCCACACCATCGCCCGCACCTTCGACCGCGTCTGCGGCCTGCTCACCGACCTCGGCTACCTCAGCGCGGACACCGTCACCGACGACGGCAAGCGGCTCGGCCGGCTCTACGGCGAACTCGACCTGCTCGCCTCCGAGTGCATCCGCGAAGGCGTCTGGTCGGGCCTCGCCGCCGCCGAACTCGCCGCCTGCGCCTCCGCCCTGGTCTACGAGGCCCGGCAGTCCGACGACGCCACCGCCCCCCGGGTCCCCGAGGGCGGCGCCAAGGAGGCGCTCGGCCAGATGGTCCGGATCTGGGGCCACCTCGACGCCCTGGAGGAGCAGCACCGGATCTCCACCGCCGAGGGCGTCGGCCAGCGCGAACCCGACCTCGGCTTCGCCTGGGCCGCCTACCGCTGGGCGCTCGGCCACAACCTGGACTCCGTCCTGCGCGACGCCGACATGCCGGCCGGCGACTTCGTCCGCTGGACCAAGCAACTGATCGACGTCCTGGGCCAGATCCAGGACGCGGCAGGCGACGACACCGACCTGCGGAGCACCGCCCGCAAGGCGGTCGACGCCCTCCGCCGCGGCATCATCGCCTACTCCTCGGTCGGCTGACCCCAGGGGCAACCGTTCAGGGGCGCGGGGAACTGCGCGAAGTCGGGAGGGCACTCGTTGAACCCTTCCGCTCTCGCGCAGTTCCCCGCGCCCCTGTCTTTTGGCCGGCCCAGCGTGCAAGGGGCGCGCCTGATCTACGCCTCGGCGGGCGGCAGGGCCAGTGCGGCGAGCACGCGTTCCAGCGAACTCCCCAGGTTCCAGCGGGTGGAGAGGTCCTCGAGGGTCATCGGGTCGAGCGGTTCGGCCGGCAGGGCCGGGTCGTAGGCGGGGAGCGGGCAGTCGGTGGCGACCCGGACCACGGTGGGGGCGACGTCGAGGTAGCCCGATCCGTCCAGGAGGTTCTTGCGCCGGGCCGGGGTCAGCTTGGAGTCGGGGTCGAGTGCGGCTGCCCGGATCCCGCCCAGATCGCCGTACATGTGCAGCAGTTGGGCGGCGGTCTTCTCGCCGATGCCCTTGACCCCCGGCAGCCCGTCGCTGGCGTCCCCGCGCAGGGCCGCCAGGTCGGCGTAGGAGGCGCCGTCGACGCCGTACTTCTCCCGCAGCAGCCGGTCGTCGGTGACCTGCAGCTGCCCGACCCCCTTCACGGGGTAGAGCACGGTGACCCGCCGCGCGTCGTCGACCAGCTGGAACAGGTCCCGGTCGCCGGTGACGATCTGGACCGGCCCGGCGGCCCGCGCGGTGAGCGTGCCGATCACGTCGTCCGCCTCGTAGCCGGGCGAGCCGACCCGGGCGATGCCGAGCGCGTCCAGGACCTGTTCGATGACCGGGACCTGGGGGGAGAGGGTGTCCGGGATCTCCTCCTCGCCGTCCTCGGCGGGCTCGGCGGCGAGCCGGTGGGTCTTGTACGAGGGGATCAGGTCGACCCGCCACTGCGGGCGCCAGTCGGCGTCCATGCAGGCGACCAGCTGGTCGGGCCGGTGGTCCTGGACCAGGCGGGCGATGAAGTCGAGCAGGCCGCGGACGGCGTTCACCGGCTGCCCGTCGGGTGACTTCATGGACTCCGGCACGCCGAAGTAGGCGCGGAAGTAGAGGCTGGCGGTGTCGAGCAGCATCAGGCGGGGTGCGGTCACCCTCAGATCATGCCGCACCACGCTGACGTTCCGTCGGTCCGGCGGACCACGCGTCGGTCAGTGCTCGTGCGGTCCGGCGCGGTGGACGGGGCCGTGGGCGTCGGCGCAGTGTTCCCACGGTTCGGTGCCCGGGCCGGTGATCTGCAGCAGCCCCTGGGCGTCGTCCTCGCCGACGTGGTCGACCTGGAGGGTGCTGTGGCTGATCCGGTACTCCTCGCGCAGCCGCCGCTGCAGCGTGCGGCGGACGGCGTGGCAGTCGCCGCCGGGGGTGACCAGGATGTGTGCGGACAGGGCGGGCTGCCCGGAGGTGATCTCCCAGATGTGCAGGTCGTGGATCTCCTCGACCATGGGGGAGGCGACCATCCGGTCGGCGACCACGTCGGGGTCGATGCCGGCGGGGGCGGCCTCCAGGAAGATCCGTCCGGAGTCCCGGACCAGGCCGACGCCGGCCCTGAGCATCAGTGCCACCACGATCAGCGAGGCGATGGCGTCGGCCTGCTCGAATCCGGTGGTGAGCACGATGGCGCCGGCCACCGCGGTGGCGATGAAGGCGTACAGGTCGGTCAGTACGTGCTGGAAGGCGCCCTCGACGTTGAGCGAGCTGCGGTTGGCCTTGGACATGCACCAGGTCGCGGCGATGTTGACGACGATCCCGACCAGCGCGGTGACCAGCACCAGCGCGCCCTCCACCGCGGGCGGGTGGATCAGGCGCTGGACGGCCTCGTAGCCGAGCCAGGCGGACAGCACCAGCAGCGTGACGCCGTTGGCCTGGGCGGAGAGGATCTCGGCCCGCTTGAGCCCGTAGGTGTAGCCGCCGCGGGCGGGCCGGGCGGCGAGCCGCATGGCGACCAGGGCCAGCACAATGGAGGCCGCGTCGGTGAGCATGTGGGCGGCGTCGGAGATCAGGGCCAGCGACTGGGCGGCGAAGCCGACCACCACCTCGCCGGCCATGAAGACCACGATCAGCGCGAGTGCGCTGAGCAGCCAGCGGCGGTCGGCGTCGGCGGCCACCGCGTGCGAGTGCCCGCCGTGCCCGCCGTGGTCGTGCGCGCTGTGGCCGTGCCCGCTGTGGTCCGAACCGCCCGGGTCGTGCGTCTGGTGGTCGTGTCCCTGGTGGTCGTGGCCGCCCATCGAGATCCTCTCCCGCACGCTCCGGTCGCCGGGCGCAACTGCCCGTCCACGAAGTGAACCCCAGATCGGAGGAAGATCCAAAGCCTGCACTGGTGACCGTTGTCGTTCCCGCCGGACGGGCTACCGCGGGGCCGCCGAGCGGCCGAGTGGCGGCCCGTCCGCGCGGCGGGCGGGGCGGCGGCCGGGGCGGTCCCGGCGGTCAGCCGACCGGCTGCAGTTCGGGGGCACGGGCGGCCGCGGCGGCACCCACCAGCGCCTGCATCACCCGCAGGTCCTCGCCCTGCTCGGGGTGCCACTGCACGCCGAGCACGAAGGCGCCGCCGGCGGTGTCCTCCACCGCCTCGACGGTGCCGTCCTCGGCCCGGGCGCAGACCGTCAGCCCTTCGCCGAGCCGGTCCACCGCCTGGTGGTGCGAGGTCGGCACCACCACGCTCTCCGTCCCGAGCACCCCGCCCAGCCCGGTGCCCGCGAGCGCGCGGACGGCGTGCCGCCCGTAGCTGCCCTCGCCGCCCGCGTGGCCCTCGTGGTGGACCACATCGGGCAGGTGCTGGATCAGCGAGCCGCCCCGGACCACGTTCAGCAGCTGCATCCCCCGGCAGATCCCCAGCACCGGGACGCCGCCGGCCAGCGCGGCGCGCAGCAGCGCTGCCTCCCAGGCGTCCCGCTCGGGTGCGTCGGCCTCGGTCCGGGGGTGGGCGGGCTCGTGGTAGAGGAGCGGGTCGACGTCCTCGCCGCCGGCGATCACCAGGCCGTCCAGCCGGGCCAGCGCGGCGGGCGCGTGTTCGGGGGCGTCCGGCGGGAGCAGGACGGCGACGCCGCCGGAGTCCCGGACCAGGGCCGGGTAGCGCTCGGGCAGCATGACCGCGAGCCGGCGGTCGAAGCGGCCCCAGGCGGCCGTGGTGCGGTAGGTGCTGATGCCGATGACGGGCCGTTGGGCGATGCCGTGGGTCATGCCGGGAATTCTGCCGTCTCGTGGGGCGCGATGCGGCCGCTGGGGCGATCCGGGTGAGCGGTGTGTCTTTCTCATCCGAATCTCATCGGGGGAGCGCCAATCTCAGCTCCCGCTGATTCCGTGCTTATCCGCGGGCCCTTAGATTCTCTGGGGTGAGCGAGCAGATTCCCGCCGGGTGGTACCCGGACCCGAAGGACCCGACCGGCGACCCGCGGCCCGAGCGCTGGTGGGACGGCCATGGATGGACCGCCGAGACCCGGCCCGGCACGGTCGCCGACGCAACCGGGAGTGACGACGGGCGGGTGCTCGAAGGCCAGGTGCTGGGTGCCGACCCGACGGTCCGCTTCCCCGAGCTGCCGCCGGCCGACGCGGCCCCGCGCAAGCCCAGGACCGGCCCCGGCAAGGCGGTCCTGCTGGCCACCTCGGTGGCCGCGCTGATCGGCCTGGCGGTGGGTTCCGGGGTGACCTACCTGGTGATGGACGGCCGCTCCGGCCACAGCAGCGCCGTGGACCGGCCGGGCCAGCGCCCGGGTTCGGACAGCATGCGCGGCCCGGGCGGCGGCGGCCCCGGCGGTAAGGGCGGCAACGGCCCGGGCGGCCAGAACGGCCAGGGCAAGGGCGGCCAGGGCAACGGCCAGGGCGGCCGCGGCGGCAACGGTGGCCCGGGCGGCGGCGGACCGGCCGTCGACGCGGTCAACCGGATCAGCCTGCCGGTACCCGACGGCTGGGACGGCGGCACCACCGACAAGGGCTACGCCGCGCTCACCATCGGCTCGTACACCTGCGCCGACGGCAAGAGCGACTGCTCCCTCGGCGGGGCGGTCACCGGCAAGGTCGACGGCACCGACGCCAAGCAGGCGGCGCTCGCGGACATCGCGGCGGCGGCCAAGGAGTCCTACAACGACGTCAAGTCGCACGAGGAGCTGAAGTCGGAGCCGGTCACGGTGGCCGGGCACAGCGGCTACCTGGTCCGCTGGAAGGTCGACGCGGCGCAGGGCAACGACGGCTACGTCGAGACCGTGGTCTTCCCGACCGCGGACGGCAAGCAGCTGGCCACCGTCCACCTGGGCTTCGACATCGACCCCAAGGCGCCCGACGTGAAGGTGATGGACACCATCGTCGCCGGGATCACCACGTACGACGGCCCCGCCCTCGGCGGCGCCCCGGGCGGCACCCGCACCTGAGCGGGCCCACCCTGCCGACGGTCCCCGGTGCCCGGCGCCGGGGACCGTCGCGCGTGGGGTCAGCGGCCGGTGACGCGGCCGTTGACGTCGCCCTGGACGTAGCCGGCCTGGATCACCGGCTCGTTGTATACCCCACGGCCGGTGATGCTGTTGTGCACCGAGCCGGGCGCCGGCGCCGGCTCCTGGTGCGGCGCGAGCTCGTCGAGCAGTGCCCGCAGCTGGGCGGCGGCCTCCGGGTCGGCCGCGAGGGCGCGGCGCAGCCGGGCCTCCCACTCCGCCTCGGCGCCGACGGCCGCGGCCGCCTGGTCATCGGCGCACAGCAGCTCGCGGCGGACCTCCTCCAGCTCCTCGCCGACCGCCTCGCTGCGCCGCCCGAACAGCGACGCGAACCGCCCGCGCGCCTCCGTCCACAGCTCGGTCACCATCAACCCGACCAGCGTGCTCGCCCCTGACGTGGCCAGTGCGACGATCTCCGCCTCCATGGCGGCCCCCTCTCGGTGTCACCGTCCGACTGACCGTCAGCCTAGACCGGACCGGTGACGGTCAGAGGTACGTTTTCCCCTCGCCCCGGTAGGTGGGCACGGTGTCGACCACCCGGTCGCCCTCGATCAGGTGCAACTCGGCGAAGCGCTCGCACAGTTCGCCGGCCTTGGCGTGCCGGAACCAGACCCGGTCGCCGATCAGCAGGTCGTCGGCGGCCGGGCCGAGCAGCGGGGTCTGCACCTCGCCCGCGCCCTCCTGCGGGTCGTAGCGCAGCCCGGCGGGCAGGTACGGCTCCGGCGAGCGGTCCGGCCCGGCCGCGCCGGACGCGGGGTACCCGCCGCCGAGCACGGTGACCACCCCGACCCCCGGCCGCCGGACCACCGGCTGGGCGAACAGGGCGGCCGGACGGCCGTGGAACGAGCGGTAGTTGTCGAACAGCCGGGGCACGTACAGGCCGGACCCGGCGGCGACCTCGGTCACCGCGCGCTCGGCCACCGTGCTCTCCACGCTGCCGGTGCCGCCGCCGTTCACGAACTCCAGGTCCGCGACCTCGCGCAGCCGCCGCACCACCGCGGCCCGCCGGACGGCCAGTTCGGTACGGGCCTTCGCCTGCATCAGCTGTACGGCCCGCGAGCGCAGCGGCCGGCCGGCCACCCGGTCGCCGACGCCGGCGATGTGGCCCTCGTACGCCATCAGGCCGACCACCCTGAACCCCGGTCGGTTGTGCACCAGTTCGGCGAACGCGCCGAGCTCCTCGGGGGTCCGCAGCGGTGCCCGCCGGGCGCCGACCCGGACCCGGCCGCCGAGCAGGTGGAGCGAGGTGTCCAGCTCCAGGCAGACCCGGACGGTCTCGGTGCCCTCGCGGGCCCGGTCCACCAGGTCCAGCTGGGCCGGGTCGTCGATCAGGACGGTGACGGCGGCGGCCAGTTTGGGGTCGGCGGTCAGCTCGGCGTAGCCGGAGCGGTCGGCGGACGGGTAGGCCAGCAGGACGTCGTCGAAGCCGGAGCGGGCCAGCCAGAGCGACTCGGCCAGGGTGAAGCTCATGATCCCGGCGAACCCGTCCATCCCCAGCACCCGTTCCAGCAGTGCCCGGCAGCGCACCGACTTGCTGGCCACCCGGACCGGCTTGCCGGCGGCCCGCCGGACCAGGTCGGCGGCGTTGGCGTCGAACGCGTCCAGGTCGACCACGGCCAGTGGCGCGTCGAGGTGCGCGGTGGCCCGGTCGTAGCGGGCCCGGTCGGCGGCGGTACCCGGGGCGGGGCGGAGGTTGGCCATGGCCGCAGACTGCCACACGGCGCTACCGCTGGGTAGGGTCCCGTCCCGGATATCGCGGCCGGGTGGCATACCCTCACGGGGTGGAGCGCAAGAACATTCCGAACCCCGGGTTCGCGGACGACGACGGCACCGCCGACCCCCGCCTCGCCGCGGCCCTGGCGGCCTGGGCCGAGGATCGCGCGGCGGAGGGCGAGCTGCTGGACGCCCTGACCGCGAGCCGGCTGATGGTGCCGATCGTGGCGCTGCTCGGTGAGGTGGAGACCGGCCCCGACGGCCTGCGGCACGAGAAGACCAGCGACATGGCCGTCCCGGTGGTCGAGGCGGCGGACGGCCGCCGGGCGCTGCCGGCCTTCACCTCGCTGGCGAGCATGGCCCGCTGGCGCGCCGACGCCCGGCCGGCGCCGGTGGCCGCCCCGCAGGCTGCCATGGTGGCGTACTCCGAGCGGGCCGACACCCTGCTGCTCGACCCGGCCGGGCCGGTCCCGTTCCAGCTGACCGGCGCCCGGCTGCGCGCGGTGGCGGAGAACCGGCACTACCTGCCGCCGGTCGCCGATCCGCAGGTGCGCGAGGCGGTGCGCGGGGTGCTCGCGGCCGAACCGGCCGTCGTGGCCGGCCATCTGCTGCCCGGCGAGGGAGTGGACGGCACGGTGGCGGTGACCCTGGCGGAGGGGACTGCCGAGGCGGAGGTCCGGGAGACGGTCGAGCGGCTGGCCCGGGCGCTGACCGGGGACCCGGTGCTCCGGGTCAGGCTGGACCGCGGTCTGCAGCTGGCACTGGTGCCGGCCACCACCGCGCTGCCCGCCGACGCCCTCCACCGCCGCTGACCCGGCGCCCGCGGGCGCGGTCCGGTGTCCACCGGCGCCTGACACGCCGATGCCCCCGGAGCGGACTCCGGGGGCATCGGCGTACGGGAGCGGCGGCGCTCAGGAGTAGACGGGCCCGGTGAACTTCTCGCCGGGGCCGGCGCCGGGGGCGTCCGGGACCAGCGAGGCCTCGCGGAAGGCCAGCTGGAGCGAGCGCAGGCCGTCCCGCAGCGGGGCGGCGTGGAAGTTGCTGATCTCCGGCGCACCGGCGGTGACCAGGCCGGCCAGTGCGGTGATCAGCTTGCGGGCCTCGTCCAGGTCCTTGTCCTTCTCGCCGCCCTCGGCGAGTCCGCACTTCACGGCGGCGGCGCTCATCAGGTGGACCGCCACGGTGGTGATCACCTCGACGGCCGGCACCTCCGCGATGTCGCGGGTCAGGTCGTCGAAGCCGATCGCCTGGTCGTCGTCGTGCTCGTGCGGCTGGCTGGTCAAGGTGGGCTCACTCCGTCGTGCCGGGTTGGGTACACAGCGAGCGTACCCAGCCGGTGCGCCGCCGCAGGTGGGCGGTGGGGCCCGGCGGGGCCGGAATACCGGTGGCCGGGGAAAGGCTGTATGCTTCGAGACTGACCGGCCAGGTTCCCGCATGGGTTCGTGGCCAGCAAGTGGAGGCTCCACCCCGGAGGTCCGTCAGGGCCGCCGAGCCAGTCTCCCACCCGCTTCGTCCTCACGGTCGACGGGTACGGTCCGCGACAGGCGCCCGTCAGGGCCGCAGGTCGCCAGCGGCGCCCTCATCCGGCGCCCAGGATTGTGTGGAGCCCCGCGTGCAACCGTGCGGGGCTTTTTTCGTGCTTGCGGTGCTGTTCGCAGCGCAGCATGAATGAAGCCCCGCCCAGTGGTCGAAGCCACTACGTGCGACCGCCGTCCGACGGCCGCATCGAAAAAAGGTGCAACCGAGGAGGCCCCATCAGCACCGAGCCCCGCATCAACGACCGGATCCGCGTCCCCGAGGTGCGACTCGTCGGTCCCAGCGGCGAGCAGGTCGGCATCGTCCCGCTCGCGAAGGCGCTGGAGCTTGCCCAGGAGTACGACCTCGACCTGGTCGAGGTTGCCGCCACCGCGCGGCCGCCGGTCTGCAAGCTCATGGACTACGGCAAGTTCAAGTACGAGTCGGCCATGAAGGCCCGTGAGGCGCGCAAGAACCAGGCGCACACGGTCATCAAGGAGATGAAGCTCCGGCCGAAGATCGACCCGCACGACTACGACACCAAGAAGGGTCACGTCGTCCGGTTCCTCAAGCAGGGCGACAAGGTCAAGATCACGATCATGTTCCGCGGTCGTGAGCAGTCCCGCCCCGAGCTGGGCTTCCGACTGCTGCAGCGGCTCGCGGACGACGTCCAGGACCTGGGCTTCGTCGAGTCCTCGGCGAAGCAGGACGGCCGAAACATGATCATGGTTCTCGGCCCGCACAAGAAGAAGACCGAGGCCATGGCCGAGGCCCGTGCGATCGCGGACGCCCGCAAGGCCGAGCGCCAGGGCCGGACCCCCGGTTCGGCCGCCGACGACACCGAGGACATCGAGGCCGACGAGGCCCTCGACCAGGCCGAGGACGTCGAGGGCGACGAGACCGCGGAGGCCCCGGCCGCCGAGGTCGAGCAGCCGGCCGAGACCGCGCAGGACGCCTGAGCCCCAGGGCTCACGGCTCGTCCGAGCGACCGGCCACCAGGCACCGGGGCATCCGCCCCGGTGACCGACGAACCGCCCTCCTGACCCGACACCTGGGTGGGGAGGGGCCTGTGCCCGGGGCCCGCACAGCAGTGTGCGGGCCGAGGGCGGACGATGAGGAGAGACGGCGACATGCCGAAGCAAAAGACGCACAGCGGCGCCAGCAAGCGCTTCAAGATCAGCGGCTCCGGGAAGGTGCTGCGCGAGCGTGCCGGCCGTCGCCACCTGCTGGAGCACAAGCCCTCGACGCTGACCCGCAAGCTGGCCGGCACCGTCGAGCTGGCCCCGGCCGACGCCAAGAAGATCAAGAAGCTTCTGGGCAAGTGATCGCTCGCCCGCGGCACCGCCGCGGGACCGGCTGATCCTTCCCGACCCAATCGAATGACGGACCGCGTGAAGCAGTCCGCGGTCCAAACCTAGGAGTAATCAAGTGGCACGCGTCAAGCGGGCAGTGAACGCCCACAAGAAGCGCCGGGTCATCCTCGAGCGGGCCAGCGGTTACCGCGGCCAGCGGTCGCGCCTGTACCGCAAGGCCAAGGAGCAGGTCACCCACTCGCTCGTCTACAACTTCAACGACCGCAAGAAGCGCAAGGGCGACTTCCGCCAGCTCTGGATCCAGCGCATCAACGCTGCGGCCCGTGCCAACGGCATCACCTACAACCGCTTCGTGCAGGGCCTGAAGGCCGCCGGCGTCGAGATCGACCGCAAGATGCTGGCCGAGCTGGCCGTGCACGACGCCGGTGCGTTCGCCGTGCTCGTCGAGGTCGCCCAGAAGGCGCTGCCGGCCGACGTGAACGCGCCGAAGGTCGCCGCTGCCTGATCCCGAGCGGATCACAGCTGAGCTGTCCGGACCCGCAGGCCCCAGGGCCTGCGGGTCCGATTCGTTGGCGCGGCCCCCCGGCCTCCCGGAGCCACCGGCCCTACCCAGAGAACGAGAGCATGCAGAGCACCGACACCCCCCTGCTCACCTCCCTGCGCTCCCCGCGGGTGGCCGCCGCCCGCCGGCTCGCCAAGCGCAACCAGCGCAGCAAGGAGCGCCGTTTCCTGGCCGAGGGCCCGCAGGCCGTCCGGGAGGCGGTGGCGTTCGGGCGGCTGCCGGGCTCGGCCGAGCACGCCGTGGTGGAGATCTACCTCACCGTGGACGCCGCCGAGCGCCACGCGGAGATCGTCGAGGCGGCGCTGGCCGCCGGACTGCCGGTGCTCACCGCGACCGACGAGGTGATCGCCGAGATCTGCGACACCGTGACCCCGCAGGGCATCGTCGCGCTCTGCCGCTTCATCGACACGCCCTTCGAGCAGGTGCTGGCCGCCCGCCCGCAGCTGGTCGCCGTGCTCGCGCACGTCCGTGACCCCGGCAACGCCGGCACCGTGCTGCGCACCGCCGACGCGGCCGGCGCGGACGCCGTGATCCTCACCGACGCCTCGGTCGACCTGTACAACCCGAAGGCCGTCCGGGCCTCCGTCGGCAGCCTGTTCCACCTGCCGTTCGCCACCGGTGTGCCGATCGAGGAGGCCGTCGCCCGGCTGCGCGAGGCCGGCGTGCGGGTGCTGGCCGCGGACGGCGCGGGGGAGCGGGACCTGGACCAGGAGCTCGACGAGGGCACCCTGGGCGCGCCCGGCGCCTGGGTCTTCGGCAACGAGGCCTGGGGCCTGCCGGAGGAGACCCGCGCACTGGCCGACGAGGTGGTGCGCGTACCCATCCACGGACACGCCGAGAGCCTCAACCTCGCCACGGCCGCCGCCGTCTGCCTCTACGCCTCGGCCCGGGCGCAGCGCTCGCCCGGAGGCTGTCGCGTACGGGGGTAGGGGCGCTAGGGTCTGCTCGGGGCGGCAACACGCTGGGTAAGCGGGAGGGACACCCATGGTGGGCAGCGGTGCACGGCTCGACCCGGACGATCTGCCGGACGGGCTGGTGGTCGCCGACGCCCGCGGCCTGGTGACCGTCTTCAACGCCGCCGCCGCCCGGATCACCGGCCGCTCGCAGGCCGCGGCGCTCGGCGCCCCGCTGGAGCAGGCCCTGCCGCTGGAGGACCTCGACGGCCGGCGCTGGTGGCAGCTGACCGACCCGTACGGCGGTCTCGCGGTCCGCACCGGCCAGCCGGAGCGCAACCTGCTGCTGCCCGGCGGCCGCGAGGTGCTGGCCTGCGCCCGGTACGTCCGGGACCGCCCCTGCGGGCCGGTGCGGCAGGTGGTGGTGTCGCTGCGCGGCACCGAGGCGCGCCGGCGGACCGAGCGCAGCCACGCCGAACTGATCGCCACCGTCGCGCACGAGCTGCGCTCCCCGCTGACCAGCGTCAAGGGCTTCACCGCGACGCTGCTGGCCAAGTGGGAGCGGTTCAACGACGGGCAGAAGCGGGTGATGCTGGAGACCGTCGACGCCGACGCCGACCGGGTCACCCGGCTGATCGCCGAGCTGCTGGACATCTCCCGGATCGACGCCGGGCGCCTGGAGGTCCGCAAGCAGGTGGTCGACCTGCCGGCCGCGGTCCGCCGGCACGTGGCCGGCAAGATCGCCGCCGGGATCCCGGCGGAGCGCTTCGACATCCGGGTCGGCGAACCGGCCGGGCCGCTGTGGGCCGACCCGGACAAGGTCGACCAGGTGCTGGCCAACCTGCTGGAAAATGCGGTGCGGCACGGCGAGGGCACTGTCACCATCGAGGTGGCGCCCGCCAAGGAAGTGGTCGAGGCGGCCGGCTGGGAGCCCCCGGGCACCCCGCCCCGGGTCCTGGAAGGAACAGCGGTCACCGTGAGCGACGAAGGCAGCGGCATCCCCGAGGAGTCGATGCCGCGCGTCTTCACCCGCTTCTGGCGCGGCTCCAAGCGCGGCGGCACCGGACTCGGCCTCTACATCGTCAAGGGCATCGTCGAGGCCCACGGCGGCACCATCCGGATCAGCCGCGCCCCCGGCGGCGGCGCCCAGTTCCGATTTATCCTGCCCGCCGGAGTGCCGGACTTCATGCTCTGAGAGCCCCTGGAGCGACCGGCCCGGCGGGCTCCGCCGTGCGGGGGCCCCGCGGACCTGCGGCCGGCCCTGCGCGCGCTACGACTACACTCGACCTTTGGCGTTGTGGTACGCCCTGCGCGGCCGAGCCGCGGACACCCCTCCTCCCGTCACCGGGACCGGCTGCCCGCGACCAGGCCACGCCGGGCGTGACGCAGGGGCGAGCTGTTCCACCAGAACCCTTCACCAGCAGGAGCACGGGAAAGATAGAGATGTCGGCACCCAATAAGTCGTACGACCCGGTAGAGGTCGAGGCACTCAAGCCCGAGGTGGTGGAGCAGGCCCGGGACGAGGCCGTCGCGGCGTTCGCCGCGGCCGGCAGCCTCGACGAGCTGAAGGCCGCCAAGGTCGCCCACACCGGCGACCGCTCCCCGCTGTCGCTGGCCAACCGCGAGATCGGCGCGCTGCCGCCGCACGCGAAGGCCGCGGCGGGCAAGCTGATCGGCCAGGCCCGCGGCGCCGTCAACCAGGCGCTGGCGAAGCGTCAGGCCGAGCTGGAGGCGGAGCGGGACGCCCGCGTGCTGGTCGAGGAGGCGGTCGACGTCACGCTGCCGTACGACCGCGCCCCGCGCGGCGCCCGGCACCCGCTGACCACCCTGGCCGAGCGGATCGAGGACACCTTCGTGGCCATGGGCTACGAGGTCGCCGAGGGCCCCGAGGTCGAGGCGGAGTGGCTCAACTTCGACGCCCTCAACCTGGACCAGGACCACCCGGCCCGCTCGATGCAGGACACCTTCTTCGTCCAGGCCCCGGACGGCACCCCGGACTCCGGCGTCGTGCTGCGCACCCAGACCTCCCCGGTCCAGGCCCGCACCATGCTCGACCGCGAGCCCCCCATCTACGTGGTCTGCCCCGGCCGGGTCTACCGGACCGACGAGCTGGACGCCACCCACACCCCGGTCTTCCGTCAGGTCGAGGGCCTCGCGGTGGACGAGGGCATCACCTTCGCCGACCTCAAGGGCACCATCGAGCTGCTGGTGTCCAAGCTGATCGGCGACGGCCTGCAGCTGCGCTGGCGGCCCTCGTACTTCCCGTTCACCGAGCCGAGCGCCGAGATCGACCTGCAGTGCTTCGTCTGCCGGGGCGAGAGCGTCGGCAACCCGGACCGCCCCTGCCGCACCTGCTCCTCCGAGGGCTGGATCGAGCTCGGCGGCTGCGGCGTGGTCAACCCGCGGGTGCTGGTCGCCTGCGGCGTCGACCCGAGCCGCTACAGCGGGTTCGCCTTCGGCCTCGGCCTGGAGCGAATCCTGATGAACCGCCACAACGTCGCCGACATGCGCGACATGGTCGAGGGTGACGTCCGCTTCACCCTCCCGTTCGGGATGGAGATCTGATGCGCGTCCCGCTTTCCTGGCTGCGCGAGTACGTCGACCTTCCGGCGGGTGAGACCGGCCGTGACGTCGCGGCCCGCCTGGTCCGGGCCGGTCTGGAGGTCGAGACCGTCGAGCAGCTCGGCGCCGATCTCAAGGGCCCGCTGGTGGTCGGCGAGGTGCTCTCCATCGAGGAGCTGTCCGGCTTCAAGAAGCCGATCCGGCACTGCTTCGTCAACGTGGGTGCCGCCAACGGCACCGGCGAGCCGCAGGAGATCGTCTGCGGTGCGACCAACTTCGCCGTCGGCGACAAGGTGGTCGTGGTGCTGCCGGGCGCGGTGCTGCCCGGTCCGTTCCCGATCGCCGCGCGGCAGACCTACGGCCACACCTCGGCCGGCATGATCTGCTCCGCCCGCGAGCTCGGGATGGGCGACGACCACAACGGCATCATCGTGCTGGAGCCGCACCACGAGCCCGGCACCGACGCGATCGAGCTGCTGCAGCTGGTCGACGAGGTGCTGGACATCGCGGTCACCCCGGACCGCGGCTACTGCCTCTCCATGCGCGGGGTGGCCCGCGAGGCCGCCGCCGCGTACGGGCTGCCGCTGGCCGACCCGGCGCTGCTGGACGTGCCCCCGGCCAACTCGTACGGCTACCTGGTGAAGGTCGCCGACCCGGCCGGCTGCGACCGTTTCGTGGCCCGCACCGTGACCGGCGTCGACCCCTCGGCGCAGTCGCCGATCTGGCTGCAGCGCCGGCTGCAGAAGTCGGGCATCCGCCCGATCTCGCTGACCGTCGACATCACCAACTACGTGATGCTGGAGGTCGGCCAGCCGCTGCACGCCTACGACCGCAACCGGGTCGACGGCCCGATCCAGGTCCGCCGGGCGGCCGCGGGGGAGACCCTCACCACCCTGGACGGCGTGAAGCGCAAGCTGTCCACCGAGGACCTGCTGATCTGCGACAACTCCGGGCCGATCGGCCTGGCCGGGGTCATGGGCGGCGCCACCACCGAGATCCTCGAGCCGGTGGTCGACCCGGAGACCGGCCAGGTCACCGGCTCCACCGACGTGATCATCGAGGCCGCGCACTTCGAGCCGGTCGCGATCGCCCGCTCCGCCAAGCGCCACAAGCTGCCCTCCGAGGCGTCCAAGCGCTTCGAGCGCGGTGTCGACCCGGAGGCCGCCCGCGCCGCCGCCCAGCGCGCGGTGGACCTGCTGGTGCTGATCGCCGGCGGTACCGCGGAGGCCGGGGTCACCGACATCGCCGCCCCGCACCCGCTGCGCACCATCGCCATCGACGCGGACCTGCCGGACCGGGTCGCGGGCACCGGGTACGGCCGCGAGACCGTCACCCGGCGGCTGCAGGAGATCGGCTGCACCGTGGTGGGCACCGACATCCTGGAGGTCACCCCGCCGACCTGGCGGCCCGACCTGACCGACCCGTACGACCTCGCCGAGGAGGTCATCCGGCTGGAGGGGTACGACAACGTCCCCGCCCGGATGCCCACCGTCCCGCCGGGCCGCGGCCTGACCGAGGCGCAGCGGTTCCACCGCCGGGCCGGGGTGGCGCTGGCCGGGGCCGGGTTCGTCGAGGTGAACAACTACCCGTTCGTCGGCGAGGCCGCGCTGGACGCCCTCGGCCTGGAGCCGGACGACGACCGCCGCCGCACGGTCAAGCTGGTCAACCCGCTCAACGACGAGGAGCCGGGCCTGCGCACCACGCTGCTGCCGGGGCTGCTCGGCGCGGTGCGGCGCAACCTGGGGCGCGGCAACACCGACCTGGCGGTCTTCGAGACCGGCACGGTGTTCCTGCCCAAGGCGGAGCTCAAGGTGGCCCCGCGGCTGCCCGTCGACCGCCGTCCGAGCGACGCCGAGCTGGCCGAGCTGGACGCGGCCCTGCCCGACCAGCCGCGGCGGATCGCCGTCGCGCTGGCCGGTGAGCGGCTGCCGTCCGGCTGGTGGGGCAAGGGCGCGCAGGCGGGCTGGGCGGACGCGGTCGAGGCGGCCCGTACGGTGGCCCGCGCGGCCAACGTCGAGCTGACCGTCCGCCAGGCCCAGCGGGCCCCGTGGCACCCGGGCCGGTGCGCCGAACTGCTGGTCGGCGACCGGGTGGTGGGCCACGCCGGTGAGCTGCACCCGCGGGTGACCAAGGCGCTGCACCTGCCGGAGCGCACCGCGGCGATGGAGATCGACGTGGACCTGCTGTTCGCCGGGGGCGGGCAGCGGGTCAGCGGTCCGGCGGTGTCCTCGTACCCGGTGGCCACCCAGGACGTCGCGCTGATCGTCGACGCGGCCGTCCCGGCGGCCGAGGTCGAGGCGGCGCTGCGGGACGGCGCCGGTGCCCTGCTGGAGGCGATCCGGCTGTTCGACGTGTTCACCGGCGAGCAGGCGGGCGAGGGCAAGAAGTCGCTGGCGTACTCGCTGCGTTTCCGGGCCGGCGACCGCACGCTGACCGCGGACGAGGCCTCGGCCGCGCGCGCGAACGCGGTGGCGGTGGCCGGCGAGCGGACCGGCGCGGTGCTGCGCGGGGTCTGAGCGCGGCGGTAGGCAGACGCGAACGGCCCCGGCCCCGGAGTCCACACTCCGGGGCCGGGGCCGTTCCGCGTCCTCCCCGGGTCCGCGTCTTTTTCGGTGCGGCCCGGCGTCGCGCCGGTCTTGACGCGGACATTGTCGGCGCAGGTGGGAGGGGGTGCGGGCGTCGCGGGCCGCGGTGGGGCCGGGATTCGGGCCAACTGGTCGGTGGTGCGCGGGGGTTGCGGCCCGGGGAGCGGAGGCGCTTCAATCAGTTAGGAAAGTTTCCTAACGTGAACTGCGGGTACCCCCATGCCCGCAGTCGGCAGACGGAGCGTCACATGGCACTGCAGCACCGCACCGCCCGTACCGCCCTGGCGATCGTCCTCGCCGCCGTTCCCCTGACCGTCGCCACCGCCGGCGTCGGACACGCCGAGACCTCGGTGGTCTCGGTGGCGGCCGTGGGCCTGGACGACGCGCACAAGAAGGACATCGCCATGCAACTGGTGTCCAGCGCGGAGAACTCCTCGCTCGACTGGAAGGCCCAGTACAAGTACATCGAGGACATCGGCGACGGCCGCGGCTACACGGCCGGCATCATCGGCTTCTGCTCCGGCACCGGCGACATGCTCGACCTGGTCGAGCACTACACCGACCTCAAGCCGGGCAACGTCCTCGCCAAGTACCTGCCTGCCCTGCGGAAGGTCAACGGCAGCGAGTCGCACTCCGGCCTCGGCTCCGCGTTCGAGAAGGACTGGGCGAACGCCGCCAAGGACACCGTGTTCCAGAAGGCGCAGAACGACGAGCGCGACCGGGTCTACTTCAACCCGGCCGTCAGCCAGGCCAAGTCCGACGGGCTGCGCGCGCTCGGCCAGTTCATCTACTACGACGCCATCGTCATGCACGGGCCCGGCACCGACTCCGACAGCTTCGGCGGCATCCGCAAGGCCGCGATGAAGAAGGCCAAGACCCCCGCCCAGGGCGGCGACGAGACCGCCTACCTCAAGGCGTTCCTCGACGCCCGCAAGGTGGTCATGAAGAAGGAGGAGGCGCACGCGGACACCAGCCGGGTCGACACCGAGCAGCTGGTATTCCTCAACGCCAAGAACTTCGACCTCAACCCGCCGCTGAAGTGGAAGGTCTACGGCGACCCGTACAGCATCAACAGCTGACCCCGGACCGGCCGGTCCGGCCGGCGCGGGGAACCACCGCGCCGGCCGGGCCGGTTCCACTTATTCGCACGACAGTACGTCAGGGTGCTGGTAGCTTCTGCGACGTGGCGAAACTCAACCAGATCATCGCGGTCGAAAAGGGCGTCAAGTCCAAGTCCTTCCAGGAGCTCACCCAGGCCCATCACGGCCTGCAGAAGCCGGCCCTGCTGGCCGGCATCTCCCGCACCTACCAGCCCAAGGACGAGGAGGGCGAGCAGCTGCCGCCCGAGTCGACCCGGGTCCAGGTGAAGGCCGAGGACATCCTGCGCGCCACCGCCACCTCGCTCACCCGGCTGTTCGACGTGACCGCCACCAAGGACTGGGCCAACCAGGAGGCCCGCGCCGACGTGGTGGTGGACGGCCGGCCGCTGCTCAAGGACGTGCCGGTGACCTACCTGCTCTTCCTGGAGAAGCAGCTCACCGACCTCTACACCTTCGTCCGCAAGCTGCCGGTGCTGGACGCCTCGGAGGCCTGGAGCCCCGACCCGTCCACCGACGCCTGGAAGACCGACGCGGTCCGCACCATCCGCACCAAGAAGGTGCCGCGCAACCACGTCAAGGCCGAGGCGACCGAGAAGCACCCCGCCCAGGTCGAGGTGTACTACGAGGACATCCCGGTCGGGTACTGGACCACCGTCAAGTTCTCCGGCGCGCTCCCGGCCCGGCGGGTCAACGAGCTGGTCGAGCGGGTCGAGAAGCTGCAGCAGGCCGTGCAGTTCGCCCGCGAGGAGGCCAACGGCGCCGAGATCACCGACCGGCGGACCGGCGACGCCGTCTTCGGCTACCTGTTCGGGTAGCCTTCTGATCGCCCCTCGTGCGAGCGAAGGGGTGCGCTGGCAACAGCGCAAGCTGACACTGATGTTGAAGCTGACGACGGGGTAACGGTGGAGGTTCGAGTCCTCCCCCCGGCACCACGTGCCGGGGTGGCCCAAAGGGTAGAGGCAGCCCCCTGAAATTCAGACTCTCGCTCCAGTCTCAGTATTCGCCGCCGCGCGCCGGATCGACCGAGTGCGGACCAAAGGGTCGGATGCGGGTTCAAGTCCCGCCTGTGCCTCTCGTGGCACGGTAGTTCAAAGGCAGAACACGACACTGTCAAAATGATCCGCAGCTCTTAAACGTGCCGGCGCGAGCAAGTGGGTGGCACCTCAGGGGCCCGGGAGCCGGATACCGCTCTCGGGTCCCGTCACCGTGTCCGGCCCCTCGGGCGTCACCGGCCGCCGCGCCTGCCCAGCCAGTCGGCCCAGGTGGTCGTCCCGCGCCGCCCGTACGGCGCGGTCATCGTGTACGCCGCCCGCATCAGCGGTGCCGGCGCGTACAGGCCGATCACCTTCCGGGGCCGCCCGCGCGCCCACTGCCACTGGTCCACCAGGGTCCCCAGGGTCAGCACCTCGGGCCCGGCGAAGTCCTCGCGCCGCCCGCCCGGCCCGTCGGCCAGGCACTCGGCCACGTACCCGGCGAAGTCCGCCGGGTCCACCGGCTGCACCGGCACCCGGGTCGGCAGCGGCAGCACCGGCAGCCGGGCCGCCTTCCCGAGCATCCGGTCCAGCAGCCAGTGGAACTGCGTCGCCCGCAGGATCGAGAACGGCACCCCCGACTCCCGGACCAGTTCCTCGGCGGTGAGCTTCAACCGCAGGTACGGCCCGCGCGGCCGGTCCACCCCCACGATCGAGATGTACGCGAAGTGGTCCACCCCCGAGCGGGCCGCCGCCTCCAGCAGCAGCCGGGTGCCGTCCACGTCCACCTCGAGCGGACTGCGCCACAGGTCCGCCGGGCGCAGGTAGCCGCGCCGCGCGGCCGGCGAGCAGGTCGCCGCGTGCACCACGGCGGACACCCCGGCGACCGCCTGGGCCACCCCCGCGCCGGTGGCCAGGTCCCCGCGCACCCAGTCGACCTCGCCCCCGCTCCCCGGCGACCTCGCGAGCACCCGCACCCGGTACGCCGGGCGCAGCCGCTCCACCAGCTCCCGCCCCAGATGCCCCGTCCCGCCCGTGACCAGCACGATCGCCATCGCCGCCACCTCCAGCCGGTGATCCAGGCCCACCTACGAGCCTCCCACCGCCCACCGGCCGGGTCGACCCGGGGACACGCCGCCGCCCCCGGCCTCCGTGGGGAGGACGGGGGCGGCGGCGGGGCGGATCAGGCGGAGGCGGTGTAGTCGTAGAAGCCGCGGCCGGACTTGCGGCCCAGCAGACCGGCGTCGACCATCCGGGAGAGCAGCGGGGGAGCGGCGTACAGCGGCTCCTTGTACTCCTCGTACATCGACTCGGCGATCGAGACGATGGTGTCCAGGCCGATCAGGTCGCACAGCCGCAGCGGGCCCATCGGGTGGGCGCAGCCGGCCTCCATGCCCTTGTCGATGTCGGCCGCGGTGGCCACCCCGGTCTCGAACATCCGGACCGCCGACAGCAGGTACGGCACCAGCAGGGCGTTGACCACGAAACCGGCCCGGTCGCGGGCGCGGATCGGCTCCTTGCCGAGCACGTCGACCGCGAAGGCCTCGATCCGGGCGGTGGTCTCGGCGGAGGTGGTCAGCGTCGGGATGACCTCGACCAGCTTCTGCACCGGCGCCGGGTTGAAGAAGTGCAGGCCGATGACCTGTTCCGGGCGGGAGGTGGCGGCGGCCAGCTTCACGATCGGGATGGAGGAGGTGTTGGAGGCCAGGATCGCGTCACGGCGCTCCACCACGTGGTCCAGCGTCTGGAAGATCTGGACCTTGATGTCCTCACGCTCCGCGACCGCCTCGACCACCAGGTCGCGGTCGGCGAAGTCCGCCAGGTCGGTGGTGAAGGAGAGCCGGGCGAGCGCCTCGTCCCGCTGCTCCTCCGTCAGCTTGCCGCGCTTGACCGCGGTCTGCAGCGAGTTGGTCAGCCGGGTGCGGCCGAACTCCAGGGCCTCGCCGCTGGCCTCGGAGACCAGGACGTCGAGGCCGGAGCGGGCGAAGACCTCCGCGATGCCCGACCCCATCAGGCCGCAGCCGATCACTCCGACGCGCGCGATGTCACTCACTCAGTTGCCCTTCACATGGTGCCGGGGGTGCCCGGCCGGGTGCTCTGCGGACGGTGCACCGGACGTCGTGGCCCGGAACCCCGCCCGGACGACGGTACTACCCCGCTTAACGCCGGTTCACCTCCGGGCGCTCCCGTCCGGCGCCGGCGGCCTCACCGGGCCGTGCCGCGCGGGCTGCGCCGATCGGCTGACGTGCTCCGGGTCACCCGTGTGCTCCGGCGGCGGGCGGGCGCGCGGGGTGACAATGCGGACGACCGAGGAGGCAGAGGATGGCGACGGGATCACTGACGGGCCAGGTCGCACTGGTCACCGGGGCGGGCCGGGGCATCGGGCGGGAGATCGCGGTCGGCCTCGCCGCCGAGGGGATGTCCGTCGGGCTGGTCGGCCGGACCCACGAATCACTGATCGACACCCTCAAGGTGTGCGCCCGGCACGGCGCCCGCGGGGTCGCCGTCACCGCCGACGTGACCCGGCCCGGGGCCGTCCGGGAGGCGGTCCGGGCGGTGGAGCGCGACCTCGGCCCGCTGGACCTGCTGGTCAACAACGCCGGGACGGTGGACCGCCAGGAGGTGCCGCTCTGGGAGACCGACCCCGCCGAGTGGTGGCAGGTGGTGGAGACCAACCTGCGCGGCCCGTACAACCTGCTGCGCAGCGTGCTGCCCGGGATGGTGGGCCGCGGCCGCGGCCGGGTGGTCAACCTCAACTCGGGCTTCGCCCTGCGCCCGGACGGCCGCTACACGGCGTACGCCACCTCGAAGGGCGCCCTGCTGCAGCTGTCCGACAACATCGCCGACTCGCTGGCCGCGCACGGGGTGGTGGTGCTGGACATCAGCCCGGGGGCGGTGGCCACCGACATGACGGCCGGGATGCCGATGTTCGCGGGCATGAAGGAGTGGGGCTCGATCCCGTACATGGTCGCCGTCACGGTGGACGCCGCACGGGGCCGCTTCGACGCGCTGCACGGCCGGTTCATCCACGCGGGCCGGGACAACCTCGAGCAGCTGGTCTCCCGGGCGGAGGAGATCAGGGCGGCCGACGCCAGGACGCTGCGGCTGCGCCCGTACGGCGAGGGGGACCCGCTCGGCTGAGCGGTCCCGGGCCGCCCGCCGGGGTTCACCGGTCAGGCGCACAGCTCGCTGGCGGTCACCGCGGTCAGGCCCCGCCCGGCCAGCCCCGCCAGGATCCCGGGCATCGCGTCGGCGGTACCCCGGTGGCCCAGGTGCAGGGCGACCACCGAGCCGTTGCCGACGGCGTTCACCACCCGCTTCTGCACCGTGTCGCTGCCCGGGTCGGTGTAGTCGCGGGGGTCGATGTCGAAGGACAGGCAGTGCTCGTAGCCGACCAGCCGGGCCTGGTCGCGGACCGTCCGGCTGGCGTACTGCGCGGCCGACGGCCGGAACCAGCGGCCGATCGAGCCGGTCAGCCGCTGCAGCCGGTCGGCGCACTCGGCTATCT
>NZ_JAIZ01000779.1:42220-44424 GCF_000710465.2 Kitasatospora sp. MBT63
ACGACCAGCACGGTGACCCGGGCGCCGTGCTGTTCGGCCGTCCGCAGGACGCTCTCGGCGATGGCCGGGTCGCCCTGCCCGTGGAAGGTGAGCGCGATCTGCGGACGGTCACGCGGCCCGTTGACCACCTCCTCCGGGGTGCCGGCCGCCAGCGGCGGCAGGGCGGGCACGGGCGGCACGGCCGCACCGGGCTGCGCGGTGCCGGAGGCCGCCGGGGACCCGGCCGCGGGGGTGCCGGCGGGATCCGCGCCCGGAGTGGCCCGGTCGGACGGCTGGGGGCGGGCGGCGAGCGAGAGCGGCGCGGCGCCCGGCCGGGTGCCCGGACCGGAGGAGCAGGCGGAGAGTGCGCCGGACCCGGCCGTCAGGCCGGCGAGGGCGGCGGCGCGCAGCAGGAGGCGTCGGTCGACAGTCATCGGCCGACAGCCTAGACACTGGCGCACGACTGTGCGATTCGGCCCGGCCGGGTCGCGGGCACCGCCTGGCTGTGGCCGAGTGGAGACAGCCGGAGCCGATCCGGCCGGGCCGCGGGTGCCGCGGTCCCGCGCACGTCCAGGAGGAGACCGCCATGGACCTTCAGCTCTCCGGGAAGACCGCCGTCGTGACCGGCGCCAGCAAGGGCATCGGCCTCGCGGTGACCAGGGCGCTGGCGGCCGAGGGCGTCCGGGTGGCGGCCGCCGCCAGGACTGTCACCGACGCGATGACCGGCCACCCGCACGGAGACCTGGTCCACCCGGTCGCCGTCGACCTCACCACCGCCGACGGCCCCGCCTCGCTGGTCCGGGAGGCGGTCGAACGCCTCGGCGGCCTGGACATCCTGGTCAACAACGTCGGCGCGGTGCGCCCGCGCCTGGGCGGCTTCCGGTCCGTCACCGACGAGGACTGGACCTGGGGGCTGACGGTCAACTTCCTCTCCGCCGTCCGCACCACCCGGGCCGCGCTGCCGCACCTGATCGAGCGCGGAGCGGCCTCGGTCGTCACGGTCAGCTCGGTCAACGCCTTCCTGCCCGATCCGTCGATCATCGACTACTGCGCGGCGAAGGCGGCACTGACCAATTTCTGCAAGGCACTGTCCAAGGAGGTCGGCCCGCTCGGGGTGCGGGTCAACACCGTCAGCCCCGGGCCGGTCTCCACCGCGCTGTGGCTCGGCGACGACGGGGTGGCGGCGACCGTCGCCGGGGCCGCCGGCACCCGGCCCAAGGACGTCGCCGACCAGGTCGCCGGCCAGAGCGCGACCGGACGCTTCAGCCGCCCCGAGGAGGTCGCCGACCTGGTCCTGCTGCTGGCCGGCGACCGCGCCGGCAACGTCACCGGCAGCGACTTCGTCATCGACGGCGGACTCGTCACCACGCTGTGACGGCGGCCTACGCCTCGGAGTGCTCCGGCTCCCGGGCGGCGGGAGCGGGCGCCCCGGCGAGCTGCCAGGCCCGGTGGGTGGCCAGCACCTTCGACCACAGGGCCGCCCGCCGGGCGGGGGTCAGCCCGGCCGCCGACAGGCCGAAGACCTCCTCCAGGGTGGCGAACCACTCGTCGGCCGAGGTGAGTTCACGCACCTTGCGGCCCTCGGCGCCGAGCCGGACCAGTACCAGCCCGCGCAGCAGGCGGTAGCCGTCGGCGTCGCGCAGCTGCGCGCACAGCGCCCGGACGAACGGGGAGTCCGGCGAGGTGGACAGCCACCGGTGCTGCTCCACGAAGTCGGCCGGCCCGGCCGGGTCGGGGGAGAAGTCCATCCCGAGGAAGGAACCGCCCGGGTCGTTGTGCAGCCGCCAGCCGCCCGGAACCACCGCGGACGGCTCCAGCCGGTACTCCAGCGGCCCCTGCCGGTAGGTCCCCGCGCGCAGCGGCAGCGGCTCGTGCAGGCCGTCGCCGAGCCCGACGTCCACCAGCAGCTCCTCGCCCTCGCAACGCACCGTCAGCGCCAGGTGGTTGCCGGTGGCACCGGGCGGCTGCTCGTCGGTCCGGGACTGCACCCCGCCCAGGTGCCACCGGACCTGGTACCCGAGGGCCTCCAGCAGCGTCGCGAAGGCGCCGTTCAGATGGAAGCAGTACCCGCCGCCACCGGCCAGGATCCGCGCTATGGACGCCTCGGGGTCGACCGTCGTGGGACGGTCGAGCTGGATCTCCAGGTTCTCGTACGGCACCCGCTCCACGTGCGCCCGGTGCAGTCGGCGCAGGGCGTCGACGGTCGGGCGGGGCGGGCGGGGGGC
>NZ_JAIZ01000780.1 GCF_000710465.2 Kitasatospora sp. MBT63
GCCTACAGCAACAACAACCCCATCAACGCCTCCGACCCCAGCGGCCTCCAGTTGGAGGAGTGCGCCAGCGGCCTGTACCACTGCTCGCACATGGGCACCCAGGTCGACGGACCCAGTGGCGGCGGCCTCCCCGGTGGATGCAGCGCGTTCGCCTACGAGTGCGGCACCGGTCTGCACGGCACCAGTGACTGCGCGACCAACTGGCACCCGCCGTGCGCACCGGCCACCTCGCAGAACATCGGCACCGTCTTCACCGTCAACCAGCGGCCTGGCAAGCCGGGCAAGAGCGGTGACGGTGGCGGCGGAGGCAACGGCGGCGGTGGCGGGGGCGGCGGCAACGGCCGCGGCACCAAGAAGTGCGGCAGCTGGTTCTCCCTCGACGGCGCCGGATGCCACATCAGCAACGGCGCCAAGCGGACCCAGAACTTCACCACCGACCACCCGGCCGTCCGCGCCATCGTGGTCACCACCGTGGAGATCGCCGCAGGCACCATGTGCTACGCCGGCGGCGCCGCAGGCGCCCTCGAAACCGGCGGAGCCACCGCCGTCGCAGCCGTCGCAGGCTGCGGCGCAGCCGTCGGAGCCCTCGGCTCCGGCCTGGACAACATGCTCGACGGCAACGCCGACCACTCCATCAAGGGCCAGCTGACGGCCGAGGCCACCGGAGCGGCCTGGGGCGCGGCCATGGCCATGACCGACGGCCTGATCGGCCCGAAGGGCCCGAAGGGCCCGTGCAACAGCTTCCCGGCCGGGACCCAGGTCCTGCTCGGCGACGGCAGCACCAAGCCCATCGACCGGCTCACCACCGCCGACCAGGTCACCGCCACCGACCCGCAGACCGGAACCACCGCCCCCGAGCAGGTCCTCGCCACCATCACCACCCCGGACGACCAGGAGTTCACCGACCTCACCATCTCAACCGCGAACGGGGACCGGGCACCGCCCGCCACCCTGACGTCCACCCAGCACCACCCCGCCTGGGACGTCACCACCAACCGCTGGACCGACGCCGCCGACCTCACCGCCGGCGACCAACTCCGCCAGGTAGACGGCACCACCGCCACGGTCGAGTCGGTCCACAACTACCGCACCGCCCCGCAGACGGCCTACAACCTCACCGTCGACGACATCCACACCTACTACGTACTGGCCGGCAACACACCGGTCCTCGTCCACAACTGCCCGGGGACGGCGACCGTCCACAAGTTCGAGCTGGAGGACGGACAGCACTACACGGTCGAGATCAGGACGGCCAACGGTGAGTCGTACAACACCCACGCCATGAACCCGAACGGCACGCTGAAGCCGATGGCGCACACGTCGAACTACGTCGGCAGCTACCGGGGGTCGACGACGGTGCCACTGCCGAGCCCCGCCGCCGCCATCGCCTATGCCAAGAAGGCCTACCGGGGGAGTGCGGGACAGGGACCCTACGACGCGCTCTCGAACAGCTGCCTGACGTACTGCAGCAGGGTCATCGAGGCAGGAGGCGGCGAACCGCTGCCCAGCGGGAGGAGTATCGTCGGCTGGATCAGGAAGAACTTCCCGTGAGCAGAAGGAAGCAGCACCGATTTCCGTGAGCGATCAACCGTCCTTCACCGATCTGATGACCGAGCTGAGGACCTGGCCGGAGGCATGGGCCTTCCCGGTCAGGGAACTGGCCGGACGGATCACGCTGGCCGACGCACGGATCTCGTGGTGGTTCGCGGTGGTGGGGAGGCTCTCCGCCGCCGGCTCGTCCGAGGCCGACCTGGATCTTCTGGACGCGTTCCTCGAACAGCACGAGGCCCTGCACGGCGGGTTCGACTCGTACCGCCGGGGTGAGGTGCCGATGGAGGAGTTCACGGCCGTGCTGCGTGCGGTGGCGGGGAGGGTGGAAGCCCTGGTGGACTCCCTCCCCGACCCTCCGTGGCCGGACAACACCGTGACCGACCGGCCACCCCGGGCCTGACCGGCCCGTGACGGCCCGTCCCCTCCGTGGGGGCGGGCCGTCACCGGTTTCTCCGCCGGGGTCAGGGGCCGGTGAGGACGACGAGTCGGCGGGTCGCCCGGGTCATCGCGACGTAGCGGTCGACCGCACCCTCGACGCCCTCGCCGAAGGACTCCGGGTCGATCAGCACGACCAGGTCGAACTCCAGCCCCTTCGACAGTTCCGGGGTCAGCGAGCGGACCCGGGGATCGGCCCGGAAGCCGCCCGGGGCCGCGCCGGCGGCGGCGATCACGCAGGCGGTGCCCTCGGCGTGCTCGGCGAGCCAGCCGTCGAGGATCCCGTCCAGCTCGGAGATGGTGCCGTGGTGGACCGGGATGCCGCTGCTGCGGATGGAGACGGGCACGTTGGCGTCCGGGAGCGCGGCCCGGACGACCGGCTCGGCCTGGGCCATGATCTCCTGCGGGGTGCGGTAGTTGACGCTCAGCGAGGCCACCTCGATCCGGTCGAAGCCGACCCGGGTCAGCCGTTCCCGCCACGACTCGGTGAAGCCGTGCCGGGCCTGGGCGCGGTCCCCGACGATGGTGAAGCTCCGGGACGGGCAGCGGAGCAGCAGCATCTGCCACTCGGCGTCGGTCAGTTCCTGGGCCTCGTCGACGACGATGTGGGCGAACGGCCCGGCCAGCGGGTCCGTCTCGGCGCCCGGCAGCGCGCCGTCGTCGACCAGGGCGTCCCGCAGGTCCTGGCCGCGCAGCATGGTGACCGCGCCCTCGCCGTCGTCGTCGGCCGCGATCACGCTGTCGATGACGCCGCCCATCCGTTCGCGTTCGGCGGCGACGGCGGCCCGCTGGCGGCGTCGGCGCACGGACGCGTGCGGGTCGCCGAGCCGCTGCCGGGCGGCGTCCAGGAGCGGCAGGTCGGACACCGTCCAGGCCTGGGCGTCCGCCCGCTGCAGCGCGCGGACCTGGTCGGGGGCCAGCCAGGGCGCGCACCTGCGCAGGTAGGCGGGCACCGACCACAGGTCGCCGATCAGGTCGGTCGGTTCCAGCATCGGCCAGGCCCGGTCGAGCGCCCCGAGCAGCTCCCGGTTCTGCAGCAGTGACCTGCGCAGCAGTTCGGGCGGCGCCTCGCTGTCGTCCTGGTCCGCCAGGATGGCGAGCAGTTCCTCGAGGATCTGGTCGCGTGCCTCGTTGTGCGGGGTGCCCGGGTCGGGGGCGGCGAAGGCGGCGGCCCAGTCGTCGGCGTCCAGCCAGAGGTCGGACCAGTGGGTCTCGACCGTCATCCCCTCGGTGGGCGGCTCCTCGTACAGCCCGACGGCCGGTTCGACGGCCTTCACCAGCTCCGCGGACGCCTTCAGCCGGGCCACCAGGGGGTCGGACTCGACGGCCGCGGAGGGTCCCTCGGCGACCAGGTCGCGCACGGTGCAGGTCCGTACGCCCTCCTCGCCGAGGCTGGGCAGGACGTCCGAAACGTAGTCCAGGTACGGCTGGTGCGGGCCGACGAACAGCACGCCGCCCCGGCGGTGGCCGAGCCGCGGGTCGGAGTGGAGGAGGTAGGCGGTGCGGTGCAGCGCGACGACGGTCTTCCCGGTCCCCGGGCCGCCGTCGACGACGAGGGCGCCGCGGGAGCCCGCCCGGATGACGGCGTCCTGGTCGGACTGGACGGTGGCGAGCACATCGCGCATCCGGGCCGAGCGGTGGGCGCCCAGGCTCGCGATGAAGGCGGACTGGTCGTCGAGGGCGGCGTGCCCCTCCAGCCCGTCGGCGGTGAACACTTCGTCCCAGTAGTCGCCGATCCGGCCGCCGGTCCAGCGGTACCTGCGGCGGCTGGCCAGGCCCATCGGGTCGGCGTGGGTCGCCGCGAAGAACGGTTCGGCCGCGGGGGAGCGCCAGTCGGTGAGCAGCCGGCGGCCCGTACTGTCGGTGAGGCCGAGCCGGCCGATGTACAGCGGCTCGGGGCTGTCGGCGGCGACGATGCGTCCGAGGCACAGGTCCAGGCCGAAGCGGCGCAGCGCGCGCAGCCGGCCGGTCAGCCGGTGGATCTCCGCGTCCCGGTCCATCGCTTCCCGGCCGGCGCCGCCGGGTGTGCGGCGGGTGGCGTCGAGGCGGTCGGACAGTTCGGCGATCGTCGCGGCGAGGCTCTGCGCGACGGCCGCGAAGTGCCGTTCGTCGTCGGCGATCAGGGCCGGGTCGGCCTTGGCGCGCAGCCGCTCGGGCAGGTCGAACGCGCTGGTGGCCGTAGCGGCGGCAGGTTCATCTGATGACAGGAACGCAGGCACTTCGTCGATCTCCCCGTATCCGCGGTTTCCGGCTTCGGCCAGCGATTCTGCGGTACACCGGGGGCCTTGCCGCAAGGCCCCCGGTGCGCTATACGTTAGGAGTGGCAAGGAGTGGGCTTCGCTCCTTGCCTTTCGTGTTCGCCCGGTCTGCTCAGACCTGGGCCATGCCGCCGTCCGCGAAGAGTTCGATGCCGGTGACGAAGCTCGCGGCGTCGCCGGCCAGGAAGACCGCGGCCCGGCCCAGCTCGCGCGGGTCGGCGATCCGGCCGGTCGGATTGCCCTCGCCCATGGACCTGACGGCGGCCTCGACCTGCTCGGCGCCCTGCGCCATCGCCAGGGCGCTGCGCAGGGAGTCGGTGTCGACCGCGCCGGGGCTGAGGATGTTCATCCGGATCCCCGAGCCCTTGACGTCCTGGATCCAGGCCCGGACGAAGGCGCGTACCGCGGCCTTGGAGCCGCCGTACAGGCTCATCCCGCGTGGCGGGCGGATGGACGCGGTGGAGCCGATGACGATGACGGCGCCGCCGGGCGGCAGCAGTTCCAGCGCCGGCTGGACGGTGAACAGGACACCCTTGGCGTTGACGTCGAAGGTCCGCTCGAACTGCTCCTCGGTGATCGCGCCGAGCGGGGCGTGCGCGCCGATCCCGGCGTTGGCGACGACCACGTCGAGGCGTCCGTGACGTTCCGTCACCTGCCGGTAGGCGGCCTCCATGTCGGCGAGCCGGGTGACGTCGGCGACGATCCCCGAGCAGTTCGGGCCGATCGCGGCGACCGCCGCGTCGAGTGCGTCCTGCCGCAGGTCGGTGATGACCGCGTGGGCCCCGGCGGCGGTGAACTCCCGGGCGATGCCCAGGCCGACCCCGGACGCGCCGCCGGTGATGACGGCGACCTTTCCTTCGAGTGGGAGGGCCGCGGCGGGGGCGGTCGGGAGGGTCGTCGGCGAAGCGGGCATGGGGTGCTCCTGGGAGGGGGTGGGTGCCGGGTGCCGGCCGGTGCGGGTGGCCCGGGCGTGCGCGGGTGTGCCCTGGCAGGCCCCTGGCGGGCGGGTGCGGGCAGGCGTGCCCTAGAGTGGAAACGGAGGCGCCTCCGGTTCCTGGACTCTAAGTGGAGGTGCCTCCGGTTAGCAAGCCGGACGACAGGAGACCGCAGATGCCCAGCGAGACGGGCCGCCCGCTACGTGCCGACGCACAGCGCAACCGGGACAAGATCCTCGCCGCCGCCGTGCGGGTCTTCGCCGAGGACGGGCTGGACGCGCACCTGGAGCGGATCGCCAAGGAGGCCGGTGTCGGCTCCGGCACGCTCTACCGCAACTTCCCCACCCGCGACGTGCTCATCGAGGCCGCCTACCGCAACGAGCTGAGCCGGCTCTGCGACGCCGCCCCCGAACTGCTGGCCGCGCTCCCGCCGCGGGAGGCCCTGCGCGCCTGGATGGGGCGCTTCATCGACTACGCGACCGCCAAGTTCGGCATGGCCGACGCCCTGCGCGCCCTCGTCGAATCCGGCGTCAACCCCTATGCGCGCAGCCGCGAACTGATGCTGGAGGCGCTCACCTCGCTGCTGGCCGCCGGGGTCGAGGCCGGTACCGTCCGCTCCGACGTCGGCGCCGACGACATGTTCGCCGCCCTCACCGGCATCGCCCTCGCCTCCGGAAAGCCGGACCAGCGGGCGCAGGCCGAACGACTGCTCGACCTCACCCTGGACGGCCTCTGCACCGTACGGAACTGACGGGCGCCCCCGGATCCGGCCACCGGACCACCGCGTCGGCCTGCCGTACTCCCGGCAGCGGCGCGGGCGGCACCGCAGACATAGAATCGCGGTAGCGCAATACGTGATCTTGATGCATGGTCGCGTGTTCTGGCGATGGCGGCGCCGCGCCGGGGATCACGCCGATCCCACCACCGGACCAGGGGAGATCTCCCATGAGCCGTGAATCCCTCGCCCGTGCCGCACTGGGCGCACACCCCGAAGCGCTGTCCGCCTCCGTATCCCTGGCGACGCCGCTGACGATGAACCGGCTCGTCGGGCGGGACCGTGCGGCGGCCTTCCTGCGCGAGCTCGCCGAGGCGTTCTCGATCGCGCAACCCGAGTTCGTCCTGGAAGGCGAGGAACGTCATGTCGTCACCTTCGCCGGCTCCGTCGACGGCCATCCGGTAGGGCTGCTCGTGGTCCTGACCCCGGGACCCGAGGGCACCTACCAGGCGGTGGACGCCTACGCGCGGCCGTGGCCGTTCGTGGCGCTGGCCCGGGACAAGATGGTGCCCGTCGACCAGGTGCTCGCCGAGGACATCGACGTGTCCACCCCGTACGTCCCGAGCGGCCCCGCCGACGGCTACCTCGACCTGCCGGCCGCCGCGCCCCGGCTCGCCACCGATGTCGCCTTCCACTCGCCGGTCCTCACCGCGACCGTGTCCGGGCGGGACCGGGTCGCCGCCGTGCTCCAGGCGGTGGAGCAGGTCGGCGGCGAACCCGGCTACCGGATCTTCACCCAGGCCGGGGAGCACGTGGTGGCCGCCTACGACCTGCACGTCCACGGCCACACCTGGCAGGTGGCGGCCGTGTTCCGGTTCAACGGCGACGCGGAGATCGAGGACATGCTCATCTACAGCAGGCCCTGGCCCGTCACCGCGTTCTTCCGGGGCGAGATCTTCAAACTCCTGCGTCCGAACTACGGACCGGAGTTCTGGCAGGGCGAGAATCCGCTGACCGCACTCGGCGAGGACTGACGCGGCACTAGGGTGTGTGCGCCCCGCGCACCGCCCCGGTGCCCGGCGGCCCGCCCGACCGAGGAGACCGTCCTGAACGAGCACTGGAGCGGGCCCGCCGCGGACGGCACAGCCCCCGGCAACCCCGGCGTCCGGCGGCTGCTCGCGGACGCTGCACCGGTGCCCGACGGCGCCCCCTGCCCGCTGTGCGACCGGCCGGTGGACCCGACCGGCCCGGCGGCGGCCGACGGGGTACGGATCGACGGGCCCCGCAGCGACCAGCACACCGCGGTGCGCACCCACACCGCGTGCGGCCCCTCCCGGGTCTGGGCGCCCGCCCAGATCGCCGCGGCCCGGGTACGGCTCGGCCTGCCCGAGGCGGCGGCCTGGCGGCCGGACGACCGGCCCCGCGGCGCGGACCGGCTGGACCCCGGGATGTCGGGCGTGCCGGGCGAGGAACTGCCGTCGCTGCTCTTCCACCCGGGCGCGCCATACCCGGGCGGTCTGCTCGGGCACCTCGCGGACCGCTGGACCGAGGGCCTGCCGCCACTGGACCTGCTCGGGGTGGTCCCGGCACGGGAGTTGCCCGGCTGGACCGTGCACACGGCGGCCGGGCGGATCACCGCGATCGGTGCCCCGACGGGCCCGTGGTGGGCCAATCCCGGCGGCCACCCGACCACCCACCCCTGGCGTCGGGCGGCACACACCGAGCGCCGGGTCCTGCTGGCGGTGCTCCCGCCCGAGGAACCGGCGGCCGATCCGGGAGACCTGGCGGCACTCGGCCGGGCGATCCGGGCCGGGCTGGTGCTGGGCGGGGTGGCCGCCCTGACCGGGACGCTCTTCTGACCGGTCCGATCATCGGCCGGTCACCATTTCGCGGCGGAACGAAATGACCCGCGTGGCGTTACAGCGTGGCACTGCACACCGGGCCCGGGAACTTCTACTGTCGACGGTCTAGAGCGCCTTCGTCGAAGGAGAACCCGATGAGCCGAGTGGTGCGCGCCGCGCTGTTCCAGACCGCATGGACCGGCGACAAGGAGACGATGATCGACGCCCACGAGCGGGCGGCCCGCGCGGCCGCCGCCGACGGCGCGCAGATCATCGGATTCCAGGAGGTCTTCAACGCCCCGTACTTCTGCCAGGTCCAGGAGCCCGAGCACTACGCCTGGGCCGAGCCGGTGCCGGACGGGCCCACCGTGCAGCGGATGCAGGGCCTGGCCCGGGAACTCGGCATGGTGATCGTCGTACCGGTGTACGAGGTCGAGCAGTCCGGCTTCTACTACAACACCGCCGCCGTGATCGACGCCGACGGCTCCTACCTCGGCAAGTACCGCAAGCACCACATCCCGCAGGTGAAGGGCTTCTGGGAGAAGTACTACTTCAAGCCCGGCAACCTCGGCTGGCCGGTCTTCGACACCGCGGTCGGCAAGGTCGGCGTCTACATCTGCTACGACCGGCACTTCCCCGAGGGCTGGCGGGCGCTCGGACTGGCCGGCGCGGAGATCGTCTACAACCCCTCCGCCACCAGCCGCGGCCTGTCGGCGTACCTGTGGCAGCTGGAGCAGCCCGCCGCCGCCGTCGCCAACGAGTACTACATCGCCGCGATCAACCGGGTCGGAGTCGAGGAGTACGGCGACAACGACTTCTACGGCACCTCCTACTTCGTCGACCCGCGCGGCCAGTTCGTCGGCGACGTGGCCTCCGACAAGGACGAGGAGCTGGTGGTCCGCGACCTCGACCTCGACGTGATCGAGCAGGTCCGCCAGCAGTGGGCGTTCTACCGCGACCGCCGCCCGGACGCCTACCTGCCGCTGACCGAGGCCTGAGAGGGGACCCGATGACCCGCACCGTGATCCAGGGCGGCCTGGTGGTCACCGCCGCCGAGGAGATGCGCGCCGACGTCCTGATCGAGGGCGAGCAGGTGATGGCCCTCGCGGCCACCGGCAGCTCGGTCGCCGACGGCTGGAGCGCCGACCGCGTCATCGACGCCACCGGGATGTACGTCATCCCGGGCGGCGTCGACGCCCACACCCACATGGAGCTGCCGTTCGGCGGCACCGCCGCCTCCGACACCTTCGAGACCGGCACCCGGGCCGCCGCCTGGGGCGGCACCACCACCATCGTCGACTTCGCGGTCCAGTCCGTCGGCGCCCCGCTGCGGGCCGGCCTGGACACCTGGCACGACAAGGCCGAGGGCCGCTGCTCCATCGACTACGCGTTCCACATGATCATGTCGGACGTCAACGAGTCCACCCTCAAAGAGATGGACCTGCTGGTCGAGGAGGGCGTCACCTCCTTCAAACTGTTCATGGCCTACCCCGGCGTCTTCTACAGCGACGACGGCCGGATCCTGCGCGCCATGCAGCGCAGCGCCGACAACGGCGGCCTGATCATGATGCACGCCGAGAACGGCATCGCCATCGACGTCCTGGTCGAACAGGCCCTCGCCGCCGGCAAGACCGACCCCCGCTACCACGGCGAGGTCCGCCGCGAACTGCTCGAGGCCGAGGCCACCCACCGGGCCGTCAAACTCGCCCAGGTGGCCGGCTCCCCGCTGTACGTGGTGCACGTCTCCGCCGCGTCCGCCGTCGCCGAACTCGCCGCCGCCCGCCGCGAAGGACTGCCGGTCTTCGGCGAGACCTGCCCGCAATACCTGTTCCTGTCCACCGACAACCTCGCCGAACCGGACTTCGAGGGCGCCAAGTACGTCTGCTCCACCCCGCTGCGCCCGCGCGAACACCAGGCCGCGCTCTGGCGCGGACTGCGCACCGACGACCTGCAGGTGGTCTCCACCGACCACTGCCCGTTCTGCTTCGTCGGGCAGAAGGAGCTCGGCCGCGGCGACTTCTCCAAGATCCCCAACGGTCTGCCCGGCGTGGAGAACCGGATGGACCTGCTGCACCAGGCCGTCGTCGACGGCCACCTGACCCGCCGCCGCTGGATCGAGATCGCCTGCGCCGCCCCGGCCCGGATGTTCGGCCTGTACCCGCGCAAGGGCACCATCGCCCCCGGCGCCGACGCCGACATCGTGATCTACGACCCGACCGCCCGGCAGACCATCTCCGCCACCACCCACCACATGAACGTCGACTACTCGGCGTACGAGGGCCGGGAGATCACCGGCAAGGTCCGCACCGTGCTGTCCCGCGGCACCGTGGTCCTGGACGGCGAGGCCTGGCTCGGCCGCGCCGGCCACGGCCGCTACCAGCCCCGCGCGACCTGCCAGTACCTCGGCTGACACCTAAGGAGAAGCGTGGACATCGGACTCGTCCTCCAGACCGACCCGCCCGCACGGTTGCTGATCGACCGGATGAAGCGTGCCGAGGCGGCCGGCTTCAGCCACGGCTGGACCTTCGACTCCGCGGTGCTCTGGCAGGAACCCTTCGTCATCTACAGCCGGATCCTCGCCGAGACCGAACGGCTCACCGTCGGCCCGATGGTGACCAACCCCTCCACCCGCACCTGGGAGGTGACCGCCTCCCTCTTCGCCACCCTCAACGACATGTTCGGCAACCGCACCGTCTGCGGCATCGGCCGCGGCGACTCCGCGATGCGGGTGGCCGGCCGCAAACCCGCCACCCTGGCCCGGCTGAGCGAGGCGATGCACGCGATCAAGGAGCTGGCCGAGGGCCGCACCGTCGAGGTCGACGGCACCGAGATGCACCTGCCCTGGGTCCGGCCCGGCGCCGAACTGCCGGTCTGGATGGGCGCGTACGGCCCCAAGGCGCTCGCCCTGACCGGCCGTCAGGCCGACGGCTTCATCCTGCAGCTGGCCGACCCGTTCCTGACCGAGTGGATGGTCAAGGCGGTCCGCGACGCCGCCGCCGAGGCCGGGCGTGACCCCGCCTCCGTCACCATCTGCGTGGCCGCCCCCGCCTACGTCACCGCCGACGACTCGCCGCAGGCCCTCGCCCACGCCCGCGAGCAGTGCCGCTGGTTCGGCGGCATGGTCGGCAACCACGTCGCCGACCTGGTCGGCCGCTACGGCGAACACTCCGGCATGGTCCCCGAGGAGCTCACCGCCTACATCAAGGAACGCCAGGGCTACGACTACAGCCACCACGGCCGGGCCGGGAACCCCGACACCACCTTCGTCCCCGACGAGGTCGTCGACCGGTTCTGCCTGATCGGCCCGCCCGAGGCGCAGCGCGCCAAGCTCGCGCACCTGCGCGAGCTCGGCGTCGACCAGTTCGCCGTCTACGCCATGCACGACGCCGTCGAGGCCACCATCGACGCCTACGGCGAGCAGGTCATCCCGACGCTGAGCTGACCCCGCGTTCCGACCCCGACCGCTCCCACTGCCCGACCCCGACTGCTCCCGGCGGCCACCCCTCGTACGGGTGGCCGCCACCCCCACACCCGGAGGCAGCCGCCCATGTCCACGCCCATAGCGCAGACCACCCAACCGGACGGCCGGGTCGAACTCGCCGACGGCGCCGACCTCTCCGACCACCGCTTCGCCAACGAGGACCTTCGCCCGGTCCCCGTCGCCCGCCGCCGGTGGACCACCTACAACTTCATCGCGCTCTGGGTCGGCATGGCCCACAACATCCCGTCCTGGACCCTGGCCTCCGGCCTGGTCGCACTCGGCATGGACTGGAAGCAGGCGGTGCTCACCATCGCCCTGGCCAACCTGATCGTGCTGGTCCCGATGATCCTCACCGGTCACGCAGGGACCAAGTACGGCATCCCGTTCCCGGTATTCGCCCGCGCCTCGTTCGGGCTGCGCGGCGCCAACCTCCCGGCGATGATCAGGGCGGCGGTGGCCTGCGCCTGGTTCGGCATCCAGACCTGGATCGGCGGTGAGGGGATCTTCCTGCTGGCCGGGAAGCTGCTCGGCCACGGCTGGCAGACGGCCGCCGAGATCGGCGGGCACCCGTGGACGCAGTGGCTGTCCTTCCTGCTGTTCTGGGCGATCCAGATGGCGATCATCGCCCGGGGGATGGAGACCCTGCGCCGGTTCGAGAACTGGGCGGCCCCGGTGGTGATCGTCGGCGCCCTCGCCCTGCTGGCCTGGATCACCGCCGAGGCGGGCGGGCTCGGGCCGCTCCTGGACCAGCCCTCGAAGCTCGGCTGGGGCAGCGATTTCTGGCAGGTCTTCTTCCCCGCCCTGATGGGCATGATCGGCTTCTGGTCGACGCTCGCCCTGAACATCCCGGACTTCACCCGTTTCGGTGGCAGCCAGCGCGCCCAGATCCGCGGCCAGGCACTCGGACTGCCCACCACCATGACACTCTTCGCCCTGCTCTCGGTCCTGGTCACCTCCGGCTCCCAGGCCGTCTACGGTGAGGCGATCTGGGACCCGATCGCGCTGGCCGCCAAGATGGACAGCACCGCCGGGATCCTGTTCGCCCTCTTCATCGTGCTGATCGCCACCCTGTCCGTGAACATCGCCGCCAACGTGGTCAGCCCCGCCTACGACCTCGCCAACCTGCTGCCCCGCTACATCAACTTCCGTACCGGCGCACTGACCACCGGCGTGATCGGGATCCTGATCTTCCCCTGGAAACTGATCGAGGACCCGCAGATCTACATCTTCACCTGGCTCGGCGTGGTCGGCGGCCTGCTCGGCACCGTGGCCGGCATCCTGATCGCCGACTACTGGCTGCTGCGCCGCACCGCCCTCGACCTCGCGGAGCTCTACCTCTCGGGCGGCCGCTACTGGTACGCCGCCGGCTGGAACTGGCGGGCCGTCACCGCCCTGCTGGTCGGCGGCGTCCTGGCCGTCGGAGGCTCCCACGGCGGCCCCTTCCCGGCCGACGGCCTGATCCCCGCCCTCAAACCGCTCGCCGACTACGGCTGGGCGGTGGGGCTCGCCTCCTCCCTGCTGCTCTACCTCGCGCTCAGCACGGGGTCGCGGACCGAACGCGGCTGAGGCGGAGACGATCGCCGTCGTTGCCGGACGGACAGCGAGAGGGGCCGCCCCCATCCCGGGTGGGACGGGGGCGGCCCCTGGTGACTACGCGGGGTCCGGTCTACTGCCGGACGAAGGGCTCGCTACCCTCCGGGGCATAGGCCAGGTCCAGCTCAGGCTGACCTTGATCCGTGGAGTACAGGAAGAACAGGTCGCACGTCGGGCCACCGGCGGCGGCCGTCAAGGTGACCTCCGTAGCCGGCCCGACGGAGTCCAGATGCCAGGGTCGCCAGGTCCCGGTGAACTTCGTGTCGGCTGACCACGACCCCTTGTGACACACGGTGGGAGGCAGGCCCACCTCTCCGAGCGCACCGTCCTCGAGGAACTGGATCGTGCCCAGGTCCGGCGACTTCCAGGACCCGACGACATGCCGCGCCCTGTCCTCGTCCGTCTGAACGGTGCAGGACACCGCCAGCGGTAGGACGGCCACCAGCGAGCCGACCAGGGAACGGACGCCCATCCGGCGTGACCCCGAGGAGCCGCTCATCCGACATCTCCCTTCTGGATCGGGTTACTCGAAGTCATTGGGTCGGGCATAGTTCCCACCGGTCATGTAGTTCCTTGCCTCCCTGGTGATCGCGTCCCTGAGCTGGGATTCCGAGGCGCCGGGGTTGGCTGCGGCGATCTTCGCGCCCATCTGGCGGCCGTACTCGTTGTTCACGAGGTCCGAGAGGTGGTCAGCATAGTTGTGGCCTTCCCGGTCGCCGTACGCCTCGTGGGCGTCCGCGACCATCTCGGCGGTCTGGGCCCCGTACTTGGCCGTGATCATGGCCTGCCAGGTGAAGTGCCGGAAGGCGTTCTGCCCCTCGTTCTCCTTCCCAGGGTATGCGTCCACCGCTACGTTCGCGGACCAGCCGGTGATCTGCTTCACGTCGTAGCAGTCGGCCACGCCGATGTACGCGCAGACCATCAGCTCCGACTTCTTGGCCTTGCCGGTCGCGATCTCGTCGTACGGCTCCGCCCCGGGGATCTGCTTCTGTCCGGGGGTCGTCTCGTACTTGAAGTTGGTGTTCTGGCGGTACTCCCGCTCCAACTGCTCGCCGTAGGCCCGGCGTGCCTTCCTCATCTCGTCCGCGACGTTGGCCGGCAGGCTGCCGGTCCACCCGGCCGGCTTGACTCCCACGCTCACCAGGTACGCGGCCAGTGCGGCCTTCCGGTACGGTTCGTCGGCCTTGTTCTGCGCGACGATCGCCTGGTACCTCGGGCCTTCGCCGAGGACCTCCGTCCCGCCCCGGCAGCGGTACATCCCGCTGGCGCACTCCTCCAGGGCCAGCCCCGACGGGTCGCTGTACCTGAGCGGGTTGTTGTCGCTGTAGGTGTAAGCGGCCAGGGACTGGGGGTCGGTCGCGGCGAAGAGCGGGTCGGCGGAGATGAAGCGGCCGGTGGTGCGGTCGTAGTCGCGGGCTCCGAGGTGGGTGAGGCCGGTGGCCTCGTCGACGCCGCCGAGGAAGCCGCGGGTGCCGGACCAGGTGGTCGGGGCGGTGCCACGGGTGTCGCCGAACGGGGTGGTGCGGCGCTGGTTGAGGGCGCCGGTGGTGGCGTCGATGTTGAGCTCGGCGGTGCCGTGGTGGTCGTTGACCTGGAAGGTGACCTTGTTGTCGTCGGTTCGGACGGCGGTGGCCGTGGCGCCGAGCGGGTAGTAGCGGGTGGCGGTGGCCTTGGCCGCGCCCTTGACGAGGTTGAGCTCGGTGGTGCCGAGGTAGAGCGTCCAGTTCTCGGCGGCCGGGTTGGCGGTGTCGAGGGTGTGGCCGATCAGTCGGTTGCCCGAGGTGTCGTAGAGGTAGTCGGTGGTCTTGGTGGTGGTGGTCGCACCGTTCTTGACGGTGTCGGCGACCTGGGCGAGCCGGCCTTCGGTGTTCCAGGTCAGGATCTGGTCGCTGGTCCGGCTGCCGCTGGGCTTGAGGTGCCGCTCGGTGGTGTTGCCGGAGTTGTCGTAGGCGTAGGACTGGGTGACGGGCGTTCCGGTGCCGCCGGTGACGGTGCTGGTGCCGGTCAGGGTGTGGGGCCGGGCGGCAGTGGGGGCCGGATAGGTGTAGGTGGTGCTGGCGTTGTTGGCGGTGTTGCCCGCCGGGTCGTGCCGGGTCTCGGTGGCCCGGGTGCCGTTGGTGTTGTAGGTCCAGCCGGTCCAGTACGGGGCCGGGCCGCCGAGGGTGGCGCCGGTCGGCGAGGCCGGGCAGGAACTGCCGGTCGGGGTGAACGCTTCGGTGAGGCGGGTGAGGTAGTCGTAGGTGAAGCACTGCCGGTCGGTGCCGGAGCGCGAGGTGTCGGTGACCGAGGTGACGTTGCCGGCCTGGTCGTAGGTGTAGGCGGTGGCGCGGGCTGCGCCGGTGACGCCGTACTGGTCAGTGCGGCTGGAGGCCGGCCGCTGGGTGCCCCACTCGTAGCCGACGGTGACGTAAGTGTCCTTGTCGGCGGTGCCGTTGCTCAGCGTGGACTGCAGCGGCTTGCCGGTGAGGCTGTAGCTCTGGGCGGTCAGGTACTTGCTCAGGCCCTCGGCCGCGGTCATCCGGTGGAGGCCGTCGTAGGTGAACGCGACCGACTCGGAGGCGAGGTTGCCCGCGGCCGGGTAGGCGACGGACTTCACCAGCCCGTCGAGGCGGTAGGTCGTGCCGCTGGTGTAGGAGCCGGCGAGGTTCTCCTGACCGGGGGCGGACGGGACGGTGACGGTGGTTCGGGTCGGTCGGGACAGCGTGTCGAACAGCGAGTAGGTGGTCTTGTACTCGTAGGTGGTCGCGCCGACGGTGCTGAAACGTGAGGCCGTGGACAGTTGGCCCTTGTTGCCGGACGGGTCCCAGGTCTGCGAGGTGAGCAGCGGTCCGGTGGCCGGGCCGTCGTGGGTCTCGATGAGGCGGCCGAGGTTGTCGTAGACGCTGGAGACGGTCTTGCCGCGGCCGTCCGTGGTGCTGGTGACCTCGCCGCGGGCGTTGTACGCCTTCGTGGCGGTGCCGCTGTCGGGGTCGACGGCCTTGGTCTGGCGGCCGAGCTGGTCGTAGAGCCAGGTCCACACGGTGCCGGCCGGGTCGGTCAGCTTGGTCATGTGACCGGCCGGGTCGTAGCCGTAGGTGGTGGCGTCGTACGCGCCGGTCGGGGTGGCCGACTTGTACTGGCGCAGCTCGGTGGTGCGGCCCGCGGCGTCCGTGATGGTGGTCGTCGGGATGTCGCCCTGCGGCGGGGTGACGGTGACGCGGTCGCCGCCGTACTCGGTGAGCGTGGTGGACAGCGGCGTGCCGACGCCGTTGCCGGCGAGGGTGGTGGCCTTCACCACGCGGCCGAGGCCGTCGTAGGTGTTGGCGGTCTGGGTCTCGACGCCGGTGGCGTCATCGACCTTGAACAGCGTGGTGGAGGGCGCTCCCGTGGCGTAGTAGGGGGCGTAGCCGAGGGCGGCCTGGCCGCGCTCGTCGTAGAAGGTGTCGGTGAGGACCCGGCCGCCGTTGTCGCCCGGGGCCTGGGTCTGCCGGACGCGGCCGAGACCGTCGTACAGGGTGTGGGTGGTGGCCTGCGAGCCGTCGGCGTTGAGGGTCTTGCTGGTGACGGCGGTGATCGCCCCGTCCGCGATCGTGTACGCGAACTCGTGGTTCGGGGTCTGCCCGCTCGACTTGAGGCGGTCGGGTCGCCAGACCTTCAGGGAACGGCCCAGGGCGTCGTACGTGAGATCGCTGCGACGGCCGGTCGCGTCGATGGTGCTGGTGCTCAGACCGCGCATCAGGTCGTAGTCGACCGTGGTGGTCTGGGCGGTGGCGCCGTTGCCGACAGTGGCCGGCGGCGTGGTGAGCGTGGACCTGGTCGCACGTCCGGTGGTCGGGGTGTAGGCGTTGGTGGTGGTACGGGCGTCGGTGGACGCGGTGGTGACCGGGCCGGTCGCACCGGTGGTGTCGAACACGGTGGTCGAGACCAGCGCGGTGTCGGTCAGCTTGCGGCCGTACAGGTCGAACGTCGCGGAGCTGTCCAGGTAGGTCGCGCTGGTGCCGGTCTGCGACTTGAGCGTCTCGGTGAGCGTGACGTCGCCCTTGGTGGGGGCGGCGCCGTACGCCTGGCCGTCGTAGCGGAGCCGGGTGTCGGCGAGGACGGCGGAGGTGCCGTCGGCCTGCGTCCCACGGCTGACGTTGGTCGCGCAGTCGGCGGCCACGGCCTCGGTCCGGGTGACTCCGTTGAGGATCCAGGACGAGGTGTTGTCCGCGTACGTGGTGCGGGTGCACTTGTCGTCGGTGGCCACGGCGACGTCGCCGAGTTCCTCGATCTGGGTGGTCCGGCCGTAGCCGTCGTACGTGGTGTTGGTGCGGCTCTCGCGCCAGGAGGCGCCGGCGCCCTTGTCGAGCGAGGTGAAGGATCGGGTCACCGCGGTGCCGGTGAGGCTGGCGGTGGTGGTGCCCCAGTCGCGGACGCGGGTGGCGGTGGTGCGCTTCCAGGGGGTGTTGACGGTCTTGGTGAGGATCTTGCCGCCGGGCTTGTCGTACTGCTCGGTGCGGTACTCGAAGGCGGCCCAGGCGTCGTCGTCGGTCAGCGTGGTGCCCTGGCCGTCGTCGACGGTGACGGTGCGCTTCTTGGTCTTGTCGGCGGGGTCGTTGCGGTCGCCGTCCATGCCGCGCAGGTAGTAGTGGTCGGTCTGGGTGGACATGGCGGAGACGCCGCCGGTCTCGACCCGGGTGTGGGCGTAGCCGCGCCACTGGGACCAGGTCTTGAGCTTCTCCTTGGTGATGCCGTCCTCGTCGTCGAAGTGCCAGGCCGGGTCGCCGAGGTAGGTGTAGTGGGTGACCATGTCGGGTGCGCCGCCGGTGCGGTCGGTGGCGATGACCGCGTCGACGACGTACTTGTTGAACCACTCGGTGGTGACGGGGGTCTCGTCGGAGGCCTGGTACTGCTGGGGGAAGCAGCGGGTGGTGTTGGTCTGGGGGGTGGGGAGGCTGTTCCAGTCGCAGGCGGCGGCGCTGTAGTTGACGTCGATCTGGCCGCCGAGTTCGTCGGTGATGGTGCCCAGGCGCTGCTTGATGAACGGTGCGCGGCCGTCGCCGACCTTGTCGAGGCGGTTGGCGAGCTGCTTGTAGGCGAAGGTGGTCTTCGGCAGCGTGATCGACGGGGTGGCGGAGGAGCCGGTGTGCTGGACGGAGTCGAGCAGCAGCTGGTAGTCGAAGTCGGCGGTGCCCCACTTGTGGGTCAGCGCCCAGGTGTCGACGGCCGCGTAACTTCCGTCCGCCTGGAGGGTCTTGGCGGTGACACCGGTCAGCCGGGTGCGGGTGAAGAAGGTCGGCGAGAACTGGCCGGTGCAGTCGGTCCCGGCCTTGCAGTTCCGGTCCCAGGGGGTGTCGTACCAGTACTGCCGCTTGGCGTCGATCTGCGCCGGGTCGCAGTTGGCCGCGGTGGTCTCCAGGCAGCGTTCCGCGGTGGCGAACTCCACCCGGCCGCCGGGCTTGACGGTGGCGGAGTAGAGGTCGCTCTGCCGCTGGCCGTACTCGATGTGCTCCAGGGAGCCGCCGCGCACGTAGGGGGTGCGGTCGGTGGACTTCAGGTTGCGGCCGTAGTTGTTGGTCTCCGGCGTGTACCAGTACGTGACGTCGTTGCCGTGGGCGTCGACCACCAGGTCCAGGTTGAAGCGCCAGCCCTGCTGGCACCACGAGGACGCGAAGTCGGCGCCGTTGCACGGCTCGCCGGCGTTGTTGCCGAACACCGGGACGGTGTAGACGGACTTGGTCTCGGGCTTGCCGCTGCTCCAGTTGGGCAGGCGGTTGTAGCCGAAGTAGTAGTTGGTGCCGTCGGTGGTGGTGGCGCGGAAGTACTCGCCGTCGTTGTCGCCGTTGCCGCGGGCGCCGTCGCGCAGGCGGACGACCTTGGTGTTGTCGTCGCCCTTGAGCCGGAACTCGTCACCGGAGACCGGGATCAGCTCGCCGGAGTGCCCGGCGAAGCTGATCGTGGCGTTGTCGGTCGCCCAGCACAGGTCACCGGGCTTGTTGTTGTTGGTCTTCGGCGCACCGTCGTCCGCGCACGGCTTGTAGGTGCGCTCGACGAAGCCGGGGGACAGGTCGAAGCCGTCGCCGGCCCAGGAGGCCTGGTTGTTGGTGTTGGAGGTGCGGCCGTCCACGGAGCCGGAGCTGTAGGACAGCCCGAGCTTGGGGGTCAGCCCGCCCGGCATCGCGGTGAGCGGCATGTCGTAGGACCAGGTGAACGAGCCGCTGTTCAGCGAGGTCGACCACGAGGACGCGGAGGAGAGCGGGGTCGCCTTGTAGTCACCGACCGGACCGGAGGTGGTGGCCGTGGCCGCCAGGACCGTCAGCGAGCCGGAGGTCGCCTGGAGCCGCATGGAGCCCGCCGGCCGCGGCTCGGCCAGCGTCACCGCGTCCGCGGTCACGGTCTGCTGCTCGACGTTGTTGCCGCCCGGCAGCGGCGTCTGGGTACGGCACGCCTCCAGCTCGGGCGTGGTCAGCACGCACGCCGGCAGCTGCACCAGGCGCAGCCGCGAGCCGTACCCGGCGCCGCCGGCCTGGGCGAAGGCGCTGTAGTCGACGCGGACCTTCGCCGTCGTGCCCTCGGCGCTCTGCGGTGCCGAGACGCTCAGCAGGACCCCGGAGATGCCGGCCTTGCGCGCGAGGTCCTGGCCGAGGACCTCGACCTTGGCCGCCACCGGCGCACCGGACGCCGTGGACGGGGCCTGCCGCGCCCCGGATGCGGGGGCGGCGGTGACCGGCTCCAGCGAGACGGGCAGCTTGCCCGCCTTGACGGTCCTGCCCGCCTCCGCGGGCAGCGTGACCGTGGCGCTGTCGGCGCCGGGCCACGCGGTCTGCTTGGCCTGCGGCTTGCTCACCGTGGTGTCGGCCTTCGCGGCCTTGACCTTCCCGGTCGAGCCCTTCACCGGCTTCTCCGGGGACGCCGCCGACGGCTTGGTCCAGTCGGCGGCCGCCGCGGCGGCGGCCAGTGGCAGTGTCGGCAGCAGCGACCCGACCAGCGCCGCCGCCACCAGGGCGGAGACTCTGGCCCGGGGCCGCCGTGCGGCTGCCCGTTCCGTACTCATTCGTGTGCTTCCTTCGGTGTCTCGAACAACAGGGAAATCAGGGGAAGTCGGAGAGATGGGTGAGGGGGGCGACCCGGCGGGCACGCTCGACCGGGCCTCGGGGCGCGTCGGTTCGGTGGCGTGGGTTGCGGGCCGCTGCGCCCGGTGGAGCCGGACGCCGGCGGGGTCGCGGGAGGGGAATCCGCCCTAGGCCGAAGGGCCGACCGTGGAATGCCGGTACTCCACGGCGCTGCCGTTCACCGTGGTGGCTCGCCGTGCGGCGGAGATGTCGGCCCAACTGCCGTTCTCACGCGCCTGCTTCGGCGGGAGGTGGGTCGTCGGCCCGGGTGGGCGGCCTCGGTGGCCGGATTCTCGGGCCGATCCGATGACGGTGCCGTGGACCCGACCGGATCGTCCGCAGAGGATCCCGGCGATGCAGTCGCAGGTTTCACGGTGAGGACGGCGGGTGTGGTCACCGCCGTGCTCGGCCGGCCGCATGCGGCCCTTCTCCGTCCGACCCGTACCGACGATTCCATGGCCCCCGCCCCGTGATTTGATCATCGTGCGGGAGTTATTCTCATGGAATATTAAGGTATGTCAATTCACCAACGGGTAGTAATGGGTGGGTCAACACGATGCCGGGCGTGCGTTTTCGCCATCGCCGTGATGAACGTGGACATATGCCCTCGTCCGCTGTGATGCAGATCACCGGAAGGGGGGTGAGGTGGCGGCGTGCGCCGCGCTCCGCGGTCGGCATCGCGGCGTTCGCAGTCGGACGGCCTCCGCCGGCGCCTGATCCGCGCCGCCGAAGGCCGTGGGCCGGGGCTGGTGACGTACGTCGTCGACTCCCGGGAGGTGAAGCGCTAGATGTATTGACCCGCAGGGTTGTTGACACGGCTGATCGGTGG
>NZ_JAIZ01000781.1:0-9486 GCF_000710465.2 Kitasatospora sp. MBT63
CCGGGTGGGTCGGGGCCGGTGGGTCGGGGCGGGTCCGGCGGCGGCCGGGTCAGCCGGCGGCGGCGCGGGCCAGGATCCGGGCGAGGGTGCGGACGTTGTCGCCGGTCAGCATCGTCACGTGGTTGCCGGGGACGACCCTGATGGCGAGGTCCTCGCAGTGGTCCTCCCAGCCGAGGCCGGGCCGGCCGTGGAAGCGGTCGCTCTCGTCGTAGTCGGTCCCCTTGCCGAAGCCGGTGTCCCCGGCGCGCAGCACGGCGACCGGGCCCGGGTAGGGGCGGGGGGCGTAGCGCTGGACCGCTTCGACGCTGTCGCGCATCAGGGCGACCGGGTCGCCGCCGCCGTCGCCGCGGACCCAGTCGGCGATCTGGGCGAGTTCGGCGAGGTACGCGTCGGCGTCGGCGGGCTCGTCGGGGGCGTCCGGGCCGGCTGCGGGCCCGGTGCCCGCCCCGTCGGTGCCCTCGGTGCCGGTGCGGTTCTCGGCGACCGTGCGCAGCCGGGAGGCGAACGAGCCGTCGGCGTCGGCGTCGGTGATCCGGCCGTCGGGGGCGCCGGCGTCGATCATCAGGACGAGCGGTGGCTGCCAGCCGTCGGCGGTGATCCGCTGGGCGATCTCGTAGGCGATGACGCCGCCGCCGGAGAAGCCGCCGAGCGCGATGCGTTCGCCGTTCTCCAGGGCGGGGAGCAGCGCCTGGAGGTAGGTCTCGGCGAGTTCCTCGGTGCTGAGGTGCTCGGGTTCGGGCTGGTCGACGCGCGGGTCCCGGATGCCGATGAGCGCCTCGGGGCCCTGGTAGCACTGGGCGAGCTGGGCGTAGCAGGCGACCTGTCCGCCCGGCGGGTGGACCAGGTAGAGGGTTCCGGCGGCCGGGTCGGCGGCCTCGCGCAGCGGGACGAGGACACCGTGCTCGCCGCCGGCGGCGGGCCCGTCGGTGAGCAGCCGGGCCAGTGCCCCGGCGGTGGGGTGGGCCAGCAGGTCGTCCAGGCGCAGCACGTGCCCGGTGCGGTCGGCGATCTCGCGCAGGAGTTTCATGGCGAGCAGGGAGTGGCCGCCCGCTTCGAAGAAGTGGTCGGCGGGGGCGACCCGATGGGTGCCGAGGACGGCCAGCCAGGCCTCCTGGAGGAGCTTGGACTCCTCGCTGTCGGGCCAGCCGTCGCCGTCGTCGCCGGTGCGGGGGGCCGGTTCGGGGCGTTCGGCCATCCGGGGCAGGGCGTCGTCGGGGATGGTCTCCAGCAGGTCGGCGACAGTGGTGAGGTCGTCGGCGGAGTCCGGGAGTTCGCGCAGCAGGCGGGCGCACTGGTCGACCAGGGCGTGGGCGTCGGTGTCTGAGAGCCGGGTCCGGTCGTGGACGGCGGCCAGGACCAGGCTGCCGTCGGTGTCGCGGTAGGCCAGCAGGGCGACCGGGAAGGCGGTCTCCGAGCCTGCCGCGTCGGGGAGTTCGACCCGGATGCCCTGGGCGGCGAGGTCCTCGTCGAGGCCGCCCTGGGAGCGCGGGTAGTTCTCCAGTACGACGAGGCTCTCGACCAGCCGTTCGCCCGCGCCGCGGCCGCTCCACTCGTGGATCTGGCCGGTGGACACCCATTCGTACGAGGCCATGTCCAGGGCCCGGTCGCGCAGTTCGGCGAGCAGGTGGGGGACGGTGGCCGAGGGGTCGACCTCGACGGTCATCGGCAGCGAGTTCATCAGCAGGCCGGGGAGGTGTTCGACGCCGTCCAGCGGGATGCCGCGGCCGGAGACGGTGACGCCGAAGCCGACCCGGACGGGGCCGGGTGCGCCGCAGGCCCGGCTCAGCAGCAGCGCCCAGGCGGTGTTGAGGGCGGTGCTCTCGGTGGCGGCGTGGGTGGCGGCCCAGGTGCGCAGCCGGTCGGCCTCGGCGCGGGTGAGGGTGGTGGCGGCGCGGCCGGAGCCGTGCTGTCCGGTCGGCCGGCCGGGCAGGGCGGGCCGGGTGGCGAGCGGTCCGGCGGGGACCGCGGTGGACCAGAAGTCCCGGGCGGGGGTGGTGTCCTGGGCCTGCAGCCAGCGGGCGTAGTCGCGCAGGTCGGGGCGCCGTTCGGGGCCCTGGTGCGGGGCGGCGCCGGCCAGGTAGGCCCGGTAGAACTGCTGGATCAGCAGGGAGACGCTCCAGCCGTCCAGCAGGACGTGGTGGAAGGTCAGCAGCACCCGGGTGGCGGCGTCGGGCCCGTCCTCGTCGACCAGGGTGGCGCGGACCAGTCCGGGGCGCCGCAGGTCGAAGCCGCGCAGCCGGTCTCGTTCGAGCAGCTCGTCCCAGTCGGTGCCGGTGTCGGTGTGGCGGACCACCTCGGGGCGGACCCTGTCGTGCAGGACCAGCCGGGGCTGCTCCTGCCAGTCGAAGGCGGCGCGCAGCACGGCCTCCCGGTCGAAGACGGACTGCCAGGCGGCGGTGAAGCGGTCGGTGTCCAGGGGGCCGTGCCAGCGCCAGTGCAGTTGCTCGACGTAGCGGCCGGTTCCCTGGTGGGCGAGGGCGTCGAGGAGCAGGCCGTGCTGCTGGGCGGTGACCGGGACGCTCTCGCGGCGCGGTCCGGCCGGTGCCGCCGTCCGGGCGGTCCGGGGCTGTGGGAGGGCCTGTCCGGGGGCGGTGATCTCGGCGGTGCGGACCTCGTCGGGGTCGGCTCCGGCGAGGGTGGCCAGGACCCAGCGCAGTTGGGCGACCAGTGCTTCGACGGCGTCCTCGTCGACCCCGTCGGCGGGGCTGGGGACCCAGGTCAGGCCCATCCGCAGCCGGCCGTCGTGGACGATGCCGTAGACCTCGATGCCGTAGACCCGCTCGCAGTTCGCGGAGTGCTCGCGCGGGATGGGGCGTCCGGACATCCGGAACCGGCCGGCGGGGCTGAGTTGGTCGGCCTGGCCGTAGTAGTTGAAGCAGACCAGGGCGGGCGGCAGGGCGCGCAGGGTGTCGCGGACGGCGGGGCGGTCGGCGTACTCGCGGCAGGCGCCGAAGCCGACGCCGCCCTGCGGTACCGCGGCGAGTGCGCGGGCCGCCTCGGTGACGAACCGTTCGGGGTGCTGGGCGCGTTCGGCGTCGAGCACCACCGGGTGGATGGCGGTGAACCAGCCGACGGTGCGGAACAGGTCGTCCCGGCCGTGGCGGCCGTGCGTCTCGACGTCGAAGGTGACGGTCGAGGTGCCCCGCCACCGGGCGAGCGCCTGGGCGAAGGCGCCGGTCATCAGCTGGTGCACGGACAGCTCGAGGCGCTTGGGCAGCGGGCCGATGAGCTGCTGGGTGGCGTCCGCGTCGAGGGCGAACTCCAGCCGGCGCAGCTGCTGTTCGTCGGGGGCGGGGCCGGTCAGCAGCAGGGTGTGGGCCGCGCTGCGGCGTTCGGCCAGGGCGAGCCAGTACTCGCTCTCGCCGGTGCGGGCGGCGACGGCGGGCAGGCCGTCCACCCATTCGCCGTAGCTGCCGGCCTCGGCGGGCAGCGCGGGCAGGGCGCCGTCGGCGAGGGCGTCGAGGGCGTGTTCCAGGTCCTCCAGCAGGATGCGCCAGGACACTCCGTCGACCACCAGGTGGTGGACGGCGATCAGCAGCAGGTCCCGGCCGCCGCTGCGGTCGCGGGCGAGGACGGCGCGCACGTGCAGGCCGTCCAGCGGGGCGAGGCTGCGTTCGGCGGCCTCGAGGACCTCGTCGAGCTCCTGCTCGCTGCCGAAGTCCCGCTCCCACAGCACCTCGCGGGGCGGGTGGGCGGCGAACGGTACGGCGTCGGTCATCCGGCCGTCGCCGGTGTGCCCGTCGTGGGTGAAGCGGGCGCTCAGGGCGGGGTGGGCGGCGACCACGGCCTGCAGGGCGAGCCGCAGCTGGGCGGTGTCGAGCGGGCGGTTCAGCTCCAGCAGCACGGACTGGTTCCACTGGTGGAGGTCGGTCCTGATGTGGCGGAAGAACCAGGACTGGACCGGTGCGAGCGGGCGGCCGCCCGGGTGGGTGCGGTGGGGGCCGGCGGTGCCGGCGGGTGCGGGCTGCGGGGTGCCGGGGTCCAGGTGGGCGGCGAGGTCGGCGAGCACGGGGTGCCGGTAGATCTCGCGCATCACCAGCTGGTACCCCTCGCGGCGCAGCCGGGAGACCAGTTGCATGGCGAGGATCGAGTCGCCGCCGGACTCGAAGAACTGGCTGTCGTCGGCGGCGGATCCCAGCAGGTCGGCCCAGACCGTACGGAGCACGGCGAGCGTGGCCGGCCTCGGCGCGGCCGGCTCGGGCGCGGTGGCCGGCTCGGGTGCGGTGGCCGGCTCGGCTGCGGTGGCCGGCTCGGGCGCGGCAGGCGCGGTGGGCGGCTCGGTGTGCTCCGGCTCGGCCGGGCGGGCGGCGGCCAGCCGGGCCAGTTCCTGGCGGTCGGTCTTGCCGTTGGGCAGCAGCGGGATCCGGTCCACCGGGGTGATCCGGACCGGCACCATGTGCGCGGGCAGGGTCCGGACCAGCTGTCGGCGGACGGCGGCGGTGTCGAGGTGCTGCGGGACCAGGTAGGCGGTGATCTGGAGGCTGCCGGCGGCGTGCCGGGCGACCTGGACGGTGGCGTCCTCGACCCCGTCGACGGCCATCAGCGCGGCGCGGACCTCGCCGAGTTCGACCCGGTTCCCGTTGATCTTCACCTGGTCGTCGAAGCGGCCCAGGTGGGTGAGCGAGCCGTCCGCGAGCAGCCTGACCAGGTCCCCGGTGCGGTAGAGCGGCCCGGTGCGGCCGTCGCCGAGGTCGAGCTCCCGGTAGCGGTCGGCGGTGCGTTCGGGGTCGCCGACGTAGCCGTCGGAGACCGTGCCGCCGCCGATCCACAGTTCGCCCGGTGCGCCGGGCGGCAGCAGCCGCTGCCCGTCGTCGAGGACGTAGCAGCGGATGTTGTCGAACGGCACCCCGATCGGCACCTCCGCGCGCCGGGTCCAGCCGCCGTCGTCGCCGCGCGGCCAGGAGAAGACGGTCGAGTACGAGGTCTCGGTCGGACCGTAGGCGTTGTGCAGGCGCGCCGGGTGGAGCGCCTCGAAGGCGGTGCGAAGTTCGTTCGGCAGGGACTCGCCGGTGCTGACCACGGTGCGCAGGGTGCGGTTGGCGGGGAAGTCCTCGGCCTCGAGCAGCAGCCGCAGTTGGGACGGCACCAGGTGCAGCAGGGTGACGGCGTGCCGGTCGAGGGTGCGGGCGAGCAGGTCGGGGTCGCGTTCGGCGTCCGGCGGGGCGACCACCAGGCGGGCTCCGGCGACCAGTGCGACGAGCATCTCGTGCGCGCTGACGTCGAAGGTGAACGGCGCCTTCAGCAGCATGGCGTCGTCGGGCCCGATGCCGAAGTGGCGGACGGCGGCGAGCACGTCGGTGGCCAGCGCCCGGTGGCTGAGCTGGACGCCCTTCGGCAGGCCGGTCGAGCCGGAGGTGTACAGCACGTGCAGGGCGCTGTCGAAGGCCGGGCCCTGCTCGGGTGCGGCGGTGGGGCCGGTGCTCAGCGTATCGAGGCGGACCTGCTCGGGGCCGGCCGGGCAGGCCTGCTCGGTTGCGCCGGTGACCAGGACGGTCCGCATCCCGCTGCTGTCCACGATGTGCCGGCGCCTGGCCTCGGGGTGGGCCGGGTCGATCGGTACGTACGCGGCGCCGGTGCGCAGGACGGCGAGCAGGGCGGCGACCGCGTCGTCGGTGCGCGGGAGCATGACGCCGACCCGGTCGCCGGCCCGGACGCCGCGCCCGGTGAGCCCCGCGGCGTAGGCGTCGATGCGCTCGCCGAGCTCGCGGTAGGTCCACCGGCGGTCGCCGAACTCGACGGCGGTCCGGTCGGGTTGTGCGGCGGTGCGGCGGCGCAGCAGGGTGTCGATGTCGTCGTCGCCGATGGGGTGGTCGGTGGCGTTGAGGAGGTCGAGGGCGGCGCGGGCGCCGGGGCCGACGCCGTCCAGTTCGGTGACCGGCCGCTCGGGGTGGTGCACGATCTGCCGGGCGAGGGTGATCACGTGCTCGGTGAACGCCTCGGCGGTACCGGCCTCGATCCGCGCGCTGTCGTACTTGAGCCGGCCCCGGACCCGGCCCTCGCCCTCGTACAGCTCCAGGGTGAGCAGGCCGAGGCCCGGGGAGGGGACGTCCTGGCGCCAGCGGGCCCGCAGGCCGCCGGGGAGTTCCACGCCGTCGGCGGCGGCCGCCGAGGTGTCGGCCCAGCTGTGCAGGACGAAGGTGCAGTTGAAGACCTCGGGGTCGGCCGGGTCGGCGCCGGGGATCAGCTTGGCGATCCTCGGGAAGGGCAGCTGGGAGTGGTCGATCGCGCGGGCCAGTTCGGTCTGCACCCGGGCGACGAACCCCGCCGCGCTGGTCGCCGCCTGGTCGGGGGCGCGGACCAGCAGGGTCCGCACGAAGTAGCCGACGGTGTGTTCGTGGCGCAGGTCACTGCGGACGCCGAGCGGGACGGCGACGGTCGGCGCGGCCTGGCGGGAGTAGGTGGCGAGCGCCTTCAGGTAGGCGGCGAGCAGGACGGCGGCCGGGCCCGCGCGGTGGGTGCGCGAGAAGCGGGCGATGTCGGCGGACAGGTTGGCGTCCAGTTCCACGGGCACGCTGCGGCCGGCGGGGGCGCCGGGCCGGCCCGGGGTGTCCTGCGGGAAGTCCACGGTGACGTCGGCGCCGTCCAGGCGTTCACGCCAGTACGCCTCCAGGGCGGTGGTGTCGGCGGTCGCCTTGGCGGCGCGTTCGGCCACGTGCTCGGGGAAGCCGGCGGGCGCCTCGCCCTCGATCCCGCCCTGCCGGTAGGCGGTCAGCAGGTCGGCGAGCAGGATGGCGGTGGACTCGCCGTCCACCACCAGGTGGTGGACCACCAGCAGCAGGGTGTGGTGGTCGGCGCCGTGGCGCAGCAGCAGTGCGCGCAGCACGCCGTCGCGTTCCAGGTCCAGCTCCTGCCGGGCGACGGCCAGCAGCATGTCGCTTTCGGGTCCGGTCGAGCCGGCGGGGAGGGGGGCGGAGCGGCGTTCCAGCTGGGGGCGGCGGCCGGGCAGGAGGTCGAGCTCGGGCAGCGGGTCGGCGTCGACGACGCGGGCGGAGAGCATGGGGTGGCGGTCGGTCAGGATGCCCAGGGCCCGGTCGAGGGCGGGCAGGTCGAGCGGTCCGCGTAGGTCGAGGGCGAGCGGCACGTTGTACGGGGAGGTCTCGGGGTCGCTGCGGTGGTGGAGCAGCAGTCCGAGCTGTTCCTCGGTCAGCGCCGTGCGGCGGGCCCCGTTCGCCGGGGCCGTCCCGGTCGGCACGTCCGGGGAGGGGTCAAGGGTCATCTGAGGTCTCTCCTGGATCGGATCAGGGGTGTGGGGAGTCGGCCGGTCGTCCCTGTGCCGCTTCGCCGCCTGCACCGTCGGCACGTCCGCGGCCGGCCGGTCCGGCGGCGCCGTCCCGTGCTCCGGGTGTGCCGCGCCGCTGCTGCGACGTGCGGTCACCGAGTCTGCCGAGCGCCGTCCACACGGCGCTGACAAGGTGCTGACAGTCCGTCGGCCCCGTGCCGGGGCGCGGTCGCGGGTATCCGGTTGCCTGCCCGGGGAGAGCCTTATACGGTGTATGGCAAAGACGGTGTGACCCGGCGTCAGGAGATGCGTCCGTGCCCTCTCAACTCACGCTCCACGACGTTTCCAAGGCGTACGCCGGCCGGCCGGTCCTCGACCAGGTCTCGCTGACCGTCCGCCCCGGCGAAGTGGTCGGGGTGGTCGGGGACAACGGCGCCGGCAAGTCCACGCTGCTGCGCCTGATGGCCGGCCGCGAGGCTCCCGACTCGGGGACGGTGACGGTCACCGCCGAGGGCGGGGTCGGCCTGCTCGGGCAGACCCTCGGCCTGCCGCCGGAGGCGACCGTCGGCGACGCCGTCGACCTGGCCCTCGCCGACCTGCGCGCCCTGGAACGCCGGATCCACCGGGCGGAGGCCCTGCTGGCGGGGGCCGACCGGGCCGCGCTCGACGCGTACGGGGAGCTGGTGGCCCGGTTCGAGGCCCGCGGCGGGTACCGGGCCGACGCCCGGGTCCGGACCGCGCTGGCCGAACTGGGCCTCGCCGCGGTCGGGTTCGAGCGGACGGTCGGCTCGCTGGCCGGCGGCGAACAGGCCCGGCTCGCCCTCGCCTGCGTCCTGGCCGCCGAGCCCGAACTGCTGCTGCTCGACGAGCCCACCAACCACCTCGACGCCCCGGCCCTCGAGTGGCTGGAGGCCCGGGTCCGCGGCTACCGCGGGACGGTGGTCGCGGTCTGCCACGACCGGCTGTTCCTCGAACGGGTGACGGACACCGTCCTGGAGGTGGACGGGGACCGCCGCTCGGTCCGCCGCTACGGCGACGGCTACCAGGGCTTCCTGGCCGAGAAGGCGGCCGCCCGGCGCCGCTGGGAGGAGGCGTACCGCACCTGGCTGGAGGAGATCGCCCGCCAGGAGCAGCGCGGCGTGACCACCGCCCAGCGGGTCGCCTACGACCGGCGCAACCACTCCAACAAGCTGCAGCTGTTCAGCCACGGCGTCCGGGTCCAACGGCAGGTCGGCAGCCGGGTCCGCAACTCGCTGGAGAGGCTGCGCAGGCTCCACGAGAACCCGGTGCCGCGGCCGCCCGACCCGCTGCGCTTCACCGGCCGGATCGGGACCCTGCCGGAGAACGGCGGCGGGGACGGGCCGGGCGCCCCGCTCGTCCGGCTGTCGCAGGTCGAGGTCGGCGACCGGCTCGCGGTGGAGTCGCTGGAACTCGCCCGGGGCGCCCGGCTGCTGGTGCACGGGCCGAACGGCGCCGGGAAGTCCACCCTGCTGAAGGTGGTGGCCGGGCGGCTGGCGCCGGACACCGGCGAGGTCCGCACCGGGGGGCGGATCGGGTACCTGCCGCAGGAGGTGCCCGACGGTGACCAGGGACGGTCGCTGCTGGCCGCGTTCGCGGCGGGGCGCGCCGGGACCGCCCAGGAGCACCGGGAGCGGCTGCTGTCACTCGGCCTGTTCCGGGCGGTCGACCTCGGACGGCGGGTCGGGGAGCTGTCGGTCGGTCAGCGCCGGCGGCTGGCGCTGGCGCGGCTGCTGTGCGAGCCGGCCGAGGTGCTGGTGCTGGACGAACCGACCAACCACCTGGCGCCCGACCTGGTGGAGGAGCTCGAACAGGCGCTGGCCGAGTACCGGGGCACCCTGCTGGTGGTGTCGCACGACCGCCGGCTGCGGGAACGCTTCACCGGCGAGCAGCGCGAGCTGACCGCCGGGCGGCTCGCGGCACCGGCGCCCGCGGCGGTGTGACCGGCCGGGGCCGTCGCAGCATCCCGCCGCGCGCCGCAGGGCCGGGCCCGGGCGGCGCACCGGCTCGTACCTGGTGGCGGCCGGGGGGTGGGCCCGCCCCGTCGGGGGTGTACGGGGCGGGCCCGGTAGGGGTGGCCGGTGCGGGGGTCAGCGGGAGCGGTCGGCGATGAAGGCGGCCAGCCGGTCGAGGCCGGTCGCGATCTCGGGCGGGGTCAGCACGCTGTAGGAGAGCCGGAGTTGCTCGGTCCCGCCGGTGCCCGCGTAGAAGTGGTGCATCGGGGTCCAGAGCACGCCGTACCGGCTCCC